>LJUF01000298.1 GCA_001303665.1 Phycisphaerae bacterium SM23_33
CCGGTCGAACATCGCCGCCGACGCGGTGGGGGACCTGCAAACCGACGAAAAGGCCGAGGATTACCTGACCCTGGAGGCCCGCTGCGCCCGCCGCATCGGGGCCGACCACCTGCACCGCGTCATCTCGGTCCGCACCCGGCGGAACCGGGTGACGGTCGAGGCCGACCCGGCCTCCGGCACCACCGTCGTGCACACACCGGCGGGGGAGCTCCGCCAGGTCCAGCAGTGGGACCCCAACAGCGGCACCGTGTTCACCCGCCAGCACCTCATCAAAGGCGTGGAGAGCTTCGCCGCCTACCGGGCGATGGTTACCGACGAGACGTACGAGCCCAACTACGCCGCGGCCGAGCGCGACATCGCCCGCAGCGGCCTGGCCACGGTGGACGTGCCGGCCACCCCGCTGATGCACCTGCTGCTGTGGGTGATGGACGCCCAGCCCGCCCTGATGGCCATGATGGACCATCGCCAGGAGATGGTCGAGCTGATGGCCGTCATGCACGAGAAGAACAAGGAATACTACCGGCTGGCGGCGGCCGGGCCGGGCGAGATCCTCCGCCCCATGGAGGACGCCTCGGCGATGCTGACCGGCCCGCGGATGTACGCCGAGCACTGCGTGGGCCTGCTGAACGAGTACGCCGAGATCGTGCACTCGGCCGGCAAGCTGTTCCTGCCGCACATGTGCGGGCACCTGGGCGGCCTGCTGGAGGTGCTGGCGGAGGTGAAGCTGGACGGCATCGAGGCCATCACCACGCCGCCGGTGGGCGACGCGGACCTGGTGAAGATGCGCCGGCGGCTGGGGGACGTCTGGCTGATCGGCGGGGTGGACCCGTCCCGCTACGCCGTCGTCGCCCCCGAGGCCATGGCCGACCACGTCCGCCAGGCCCTCCAGGCCATGCGCGGCGACCGCAAGTTCATGCTCGGGCACGAGGAGATCCCCGTGGCCGCCACGATGGAAAACGTCCGCGCCGTCGCCCGCCTGGTCGAGCAGACCGCCGACTGGTTCTACCGGTAGGGCAGGGCCGGCCGCCTGCTTCGCCCGCGCATCACTGGCTGGAGCCTTCCGGCGCTGCGGCGCCGCCCAGGCCGATCGCCCCGGCCACCTCGCGCATGCCGGCGATCACCTCCGTAATCAGCTCGGACAGCTCCATCTCCAGCATGGCGGCGCCCTTCTCGATGACCTGCCGGTCCACGCCGGCGGCGAAGCGCTTGTCCTTCCATTTCTTGCTCACGGACTTGGCCGTCAGGTCCGTGAGGCTTCGTGAGGGCCGCACCAGGGCGGCCGCCGCCACCAGCCCGGTCAGCTCGTCCACGGCGTAGAGCACCTTCTCCATTCGGCTTTGCGGCTCGACCTCCGAGCAGATGCCCCACCCGTGCGAGACGACCGCGCGGATGAGCTCCTCCGGCCAGCCGGCCGCCGCCAGGATCTCCGGGGCCTTCCGGCAGTGCTGCTCCGGAAAGCGCTCGTAATCCACGTCGTGAACCAGCCCCACGACGCCCCAGCGGTCCGGGTCTTCGCCGAAGCGGCGAGCGAAATGCCGCATCACCGCCTCGACGGCCAAGGCGTGCTTCTGGGCCGTCTCGGAGTGGTTGTACTCTCTCAGCAGGGCCAGGGCCTGCTCGCGCGTGGGTGTTTCGGATGCCATGGTCCGTTCTCCATTGCCGCAATCGTGTCCGGGCTGCCCGGGCGGCGCTTTTGAAATCCCTCGCCGGCGGGATTATAATCCGCCCACCGGCTGGAGGCATTCGGCGGCACGCGCCGGAGAAATGAGATTATGCAATTTCAGGCGGTAAAGGGAACCCGGGACTTTTACCCCGAGGAGATGGCCCTGCGGAACTGGCTGACCGACGCCTGGCGGCGGGTGTCGCTGCGCAACGGCTTCGTGGAGTTCGATGGGCCGGTGCTGGAGTACCTGGACCTGTTCCGGGCCAAGAGCGGCGATGAGATCGTCTCGCAGCTGTTCAGCTTCACCGACCGCGGCGGGCGCCAGCTGGCCCTGCGGCCGGAGATCACGCCCACGCTGGCCCGCATGGTGGCGGCCCGCATCAGCTCGCTGCCCCGGCCGATCAAGTGGTTCTCCATCCCCACGTGCTTCCGGGCGGAGAACCCGCAGCGCGGCCGCACCCGCGACTTCCTCCAGTGGAACGTGGACTACATCGGCTCCTACGACGTGCTCGCCGACGCCGAGTGCATCTTCACGGCCGTGGACTTCCTGGCCGAGCTGAAGCTCACGCCAAAGGACGTTGTGGTCCGCATCGGCTCCCGGCCGCTGACGGCGGCGGCGCTGGGCAAGGTCGGCGTGCCCGAGAAGGGCATGGAGGCGGCCCTGGCGGCGCTGGACAAGCGGCCGAGGGTCTCGCAGGAGGACTTCATCAAGATCGCCACGGATGCCGGCATACCCCGGCGGGGCATCGAGCCTTTGTGCCGCTTCCAGGACGCCGCCGACCTGTCGGCGGTGGCGGAGATTCTCCAGGCCGACAACAGCGCGGCGGATGAGATCGGCAAGCTGGACAGCCTGATGGGCTACCTGGACAACATGGGCGTGGGCGGGTACTGCCGGCTGGACATGCGCATGGTCCGCGGCTTGGCCTACTACACCGGCATCGTGTACGAGATCTTCGACGCCACCGAGTCGCTGCGGGCCATCGCCGGCGGAGGGCGCTACGACAACCTGCTGGAGGTCGTCGGCGGGCCCGAGATCGGGGCCACCGGCTTCGGCATGGGCGACCCCGTGCTGACGATTCTGCTGAAGGAAAAGGGCAAGCTGCCGGAGCTGGCGGCCCGGCTGGACTGCTTCGTGGCCGACGACGGCCAGGGGGCGGTGGGGGGGATCCTCGGATTGGTGGGGCGGCTGCGGCGGGCCGGCATCGCCGCCGACTTTTCCGCCAAGCGCCAGCCCCTCGGCAAGCAGCTCAAGGAGGCCAACCGCCGCAACGCCCGATTCGCCGTGATCGTCCGCGGCGACGCCGTCGCCGTCAGAGACCTCCACGCCGGCCGGCAGACCGAAATGCCCAGGCAAGAATTCCTCCGGCACCCCCGCAAGCACCTGTACCAGGCCGGCGATTGAGGAAAACGAAAATCGGCAGCCGTACGTCCACAACCCTTAGCAGGGTCGCCTGATGGCCCGCCGCAGCGTACATTACGAGGCCGCGTTCGAGTCCTACCTGCGGGCGAAGGGCTGGCCCTACGTGCTGGTGGACGAGGCCAAGAAGGCCATCTTCGCCGACGTCTCCATCAAGAGCTTTGACTTCCTGGTGTATTCGGACTCCGAGCCCAACCTGCTGGTGGACGTCAAGGGCCGGAAGTTCCCCGACAGCGGCCGCGGCCGGCGCTCCTCGCGGGCCTGGGAAAATTGGGTCACCCGCGAGGACATTGACTCCCTCCAGGAATGGGAGAACATCTTCGGCCCGGAGTTCATGGCCGTGGTGGTGTTCGCCTACTGGCTGCAGGGCCCGCCGCAGCGGGCGCCCTTCGAGGACGTGCACTTTTTCCGCAAGCGGCACTACGCCTTCCGGGCCATCGGCCTGCGCGACTACGCCGCCTCGGTCCGCCCCCGCAGCCCCAAGTGGCAGACCTTGTCCATGCCTTCGGAGGTGTTTGCCCGCCAGGCTCGGGACCTGGCCACCTTCCTGTAGCGATTCGATGCGTTGCAACCGGCATCCGGCACGATATATAATTGAGGCAAGAGCCATGAAAGCCGAAAAACTCTTATGCAGCGTTGTGATCGCGGTGCTGCCGGCCGCCGCGGCCTTGGCCAGTGACGGCTATCAGGCCCCCGACATCGAGAAGTCCGGGATATGGAAGCCGCTGCTGGTGGTCGTTGCGGCCGTCCTCGGCATATGCGTCCTTGGCTTCAAGAACGCCAAGCGGACGCACCTGGATTAGCCAGCACTGGTACATACATAGGCTCCCACGGCAACGTCGTGCGGGGTGCCGGCCCGACGGCCGGCCCCTCAGGGTTTAGACCGTCCACCTGACGTACTGGAGGCAGGACATGAAACAGTTCATCATTGCGGCGTTGGTGTGCCTGAATGCCGCGCTGCTGCTGGCACTGGTGTTCGGGGCCGGCACGCAAAAGGCCTACGGCCAGGTCATCGGGGCCAACTACCTGCTGATGACCGGGCACGTCAACGAAGACAACGACGCCGTGTACGTGCTGGACCTGGCGAGTCGGCGGCTGGCCGCCTGGCGCTGGGACAAGACGGCCAAGCGGCTGGCCCCCATCGCCGCCGGCGCGGGAGGTCACTGCCATGAAAGACACCCAGAACACCACCATCGCCGTGCTTTGCGTGTCGGCCGCCATCCTCGCCACCGTGCTGATCGTGACCGGCCTGAGCGGCCCGGCCAGGGCCGACTCGCCCGTGGCCGGCGGCGAGTACATCATGATCACCGGCGCTTACTCCAGCGGCACCGACATCCTCTACATCGTGGACCTCCGGGTTCAGCGGCTGCACGCCTACGCCTTCGACCGCACGAATAACTCCATCCGTCTGGCCGACAGCGTCAACCTGGAGCGGGCCTTCGCCACGAAGTAGCGGACCCGCTTACGGCGCCGCCGACAGAGCAGCCGCCAACGCCCTCAGTGGGGGACCCAGTCGCGGAACGCCCTGATTCCGCCATGCCCACGCGGAGCGCCACATAACATATATTATCGGACGTTCCGGGGGACGGCCCAAGCCTCGGGGTAGTTATCCACCAGACCGTCACGTGGCGCCGACGCGCCGGCCCGATGTCGGCCCGGGCGGCAAAAGGCATCCCCGCGCTTGCGCTTCGGCGACGGCCTGCGGCAAGAATTGCACCCCCCGTCGAGCCGAGTTATAGTATTCGGACGGCGAACGATCTGGCGGGCGGCGACCTGCACGGGCGGTCTCTCAGGGCCGGGGGGTCTCCGGCACCGAGCACTGACGGCGGCGGCGCCCGCAGCCGAAAGGAGAATCCCGATGAGAAGACTGGCCGTTGCTCTTGCGGTGCTCGGGATCGCCGGGCCGGCCCTGGCCGGAGAAAGCCCCCTGGCCCGCTTTGAAAAGGTCTGCGGGCCGATGGTCAAGGCCATCAACACAGGCGACTACCAGGGCGTTCGCCGTGACTTCAACGAGATGATGGCGGCGGCCATGTCCCTCGAGAAGACCAAGGCCTTCTTTGAGGGGCTCAAGGCGCAGCTAGGCAAGATCAAGAAGGTCGAGTCGGGCAGGTACGTGCCGCCTCACACGGCGGTCTTCCCGGCCCGCTTCGAGGGCGGGGCGGTGCTGGACATCAAGATCGTCCTGGACGGCGAGGGCAAGATCGCCGGGCTGTGGCTGCTGCCGCACACCACCGACATCCCCGTGCCGAAGGAGCACCAGACGAAGCTGGCGCTTCCCTTCCGCGGGCGATGGCACGTCGTCTGGGGCGGCGACACGAAAGAGCAAAACCAGCACCACGACGTGCCCAACCAGAGGTTCGCCTTCGACTTCGTCGTGACGAACGAGAACGGCATCTCGCACAAAGGCGAAGGCAAGGCCAATCAGGACTACTACGCCTTTGGCCAGGAGATCCTGGCCCCGGCCGCCGGGGTGGTGACCGACGTGATCCGCGGCGTTCGCGACAATGTCCCCGGGTCCATGAACCCGTACTCGGCGCTGGGCAACGCCGTCTTCATCCGGCACGCGGAGTACGAGGTGTCGGTGCTGGCCCACCTGAAGCTCGGCAGCATCCGGGTCTCCGTGGGCCAGAAGGTCCAGCCGGGCCAGGTCATCGGCCTGTGCGGCAACTCCGGCAACTCCTCCGAGCCGCACCTGCACTATCATCTCATGAACACCCCGCTCATCCAGGACGGGACGGGGATCAAGGTGTTTTTCGAAGACGTGGTGGTCGAGAAGGACGGCCAGCCGGCCCAGAAGAAGCACCACTCCCCGGTCAAGGGCGAGACCGTCGCCCCGCAACAGGCAGCAGAAAAGGACAAGCCGGCGACCGCCCCGACCGGCCGTCCGTGGGGCATCCCCCCTGCCTAACCTATGGAGTGCGGCGACTAGGCCCGACGGGCCGACGGCACCGCTTTGAGGCCAAAGCGGCGTCAGGGCCGCCCCACTCCATAGGGCGCCGCCCGGGGGCCTCTGAGGCTGTGTTCTTGGCCGCCGGCCCCGCACGGCCAGCGTCGCGGGCTTGCCCTCGGCCGGGCGAGGGCCCGAAACGCCGGTGGCACGGACATCGTTGACATAGCCCCCGGATAAAGCGATACTGGCCTTCGACGCCCAGGACGCTTCTGGGAGCGCGCCATGCGGGAGATGTCGCATAATGGGGACCAAGGCCAAGTCAGATTCTCTGAGGTCGATTCCGGCACTGCTGTCCGCAATGGCCGCGATGCTTGTCTGGGTCGCGGCAGGAGATGGCCATACGTTGATCTCCACCGAGAGGCCTCGGGGAGTGATCCTTTCGGATCAGGAGATTCAATCGGCCCTGGATGACCTGAACAGCGGCAACCTGGCTTTGCAGTTGCAGGCCGCAGAGCGGCTGGCGCTTTATTTCGGGCCAACCCTCACTGCGGGCCCGCAGACGATCTATCGGTTCAGCCATGCTCCCACTCAACAGGCTTATGAGGCCATGCACAAGGCCCGGCCGATTCCGCTGCTGCTGGCTTGCCTTAAGCAGGAGGCACCACTGCTTCGAACCTGGGCGATTTGCCGATTGCGGGCTCAGATCTACATGTCCGATACCAAGGAGCAGCAGGAGAAGACGATCCGCTCGTTGCTGGCTGTAGACGGCTTGGTGAGCGCGAGCAACAGGCAGGAGATTACCGACGCAATCAGGCTGAGCTTAAAGGACCCCGACGCCGGCGCCCGCGCCGAGGCTTTGTCGACCCTGATCGCCCTCGGCTACCATGACGCCTATGGGCAATCGCGCCACGCTTTGGACGACACCGCCCCAGGGGTCCGCGCGAGGGCGTGGGGCTTGCTGGCCCGAACGGAGAAGCGAAACCACCCTCCGGACGATTTCGTCCGGGAGCACTTGCTGAGGGATCTGGCAAACGAGAACGACCAGTTGGCCGCGGCCGCGTTGGGCTACGTCAGCAACGCCGGATCGCGCGTCGCCATGGGATTGAGGCTGCAAGAGAACGTCAAACCGTGGAAGAGGATACTCGATGCCGCTGAGGGCCAGGTGCTCAATGCGTTACAGCACCGGCCCGCGGTCCAGGTGCAGGCGATTTTCGCCTGTTGGTATTATCCGCGAAGCGAGCCGTTGCTGATTCAACTCCTTCCGTCCGAGTCACTTCAGTTTTATGTCGTAAGCGCGCTGATGGCGGTCGGGACGCAGCCCTCCATTGACGCGCTGCGGAAGTTGCAGCCTGACGTCTCCGCCCAGACACAGCCCAGCAGGGTGGATGCAGCCATCAAGATCATTGAGGAGCGTTTGGCCCGGCAGCCGAAGCCGTAGTCGGGGGCCCCCTGGCCGTGCGGCCGGGGCCGGCCGGGTGGGCGTGCTCGTGGCGGGA
>LJUF01000029.1 GCA_001303665.1 Phycisphaerae bacterium SM23_33
AAGAGAGTCCTGGCCAGGCGTCCCGGCCCGGCGCTGGCGCGGTCGCTGCTGGCCCGCGGCCGGGAGGGCGGGCGCGCGGACCTGCGGCACATACCCACGGCCCCGCGTGCGGCGGCCGCCGCCCCGGCGCGGGTGCAGGTGGAGTCCAGGAAGCCCGCCCCGGCTCCCAAGCCCGCGGCCGTCAAACCGCCGCCCCCGCCGCCGCCCAAGCGGGCCCCGGCGGCCGGCGAGTACCAGCTGCCGCCGGCCGAGATCCTCGCCGACCCCGCCGGCGGGTATCTTGAGACCCAGGAGGCCGTCGTCCTGGAAAAGCGCGCCATCCTCCAGCAGACCCTGGACGATTTCGGCGTGGACGCCCAGGTCGTCGGGCACATGACCGGGCCGGTCATCTCCCTGTTCGAGCTTTCGCTGGCGGCCGGCGTGAAGGTCAGCCAGATTTCCACGCTGGCCGCGGACATGGCCCGGGCGCTGGCGGTGCCCGGCGTGCGCGTGGTCAGCCCCCTGCCCGGGCGAGACACCATCGGCATCGAGGTGCCCAACCTGGACAAGGAGATCGTGCGCCTGAAGGAGCTGATGAGCCTGGCGCCCGAGGCGCCCTCGGTGATGCAGATCCCGCTGTATCTGGGCAAGGACGCCGCCGGTCGGCCGATCGTGGCCGACCTGGCCGTCATGCCGCACCTGCTGCTGGCCGGCACCACCGGCAGCGGAAAGAGCGTGTGTATCAACGCCATCATCAGCGCCATCCTGATGACGCGCTCGCCGGAGCAGGTGCGGCTGATCCTGGTGGACCCGAAGATGGTGGAGATGGCCGCCTTCGAGCGCATCCCGCACCTGCTGTGCCCGATCGTCAACGACATGCGCCGGGCCGAGGACATCCTGGAATGGGCCACCATTCAGATGGACGAGCGCTACGAGCTGCTCAAGGAGGCCGGCGTCCGCAACATCGTCGGCTACAACCGCCTGGGGGCGCAGGAGATCTACAAGCGCTTCGACGCCGCCAACGACGAGGAAAAGGCCCACATCCCCACCGTCATGCCGCATTACGTCATCATCATCGATGAGCTGGCCGACCTCATCATGACCAGCGCCCAGGAGGTCGAGAACCACATCATCCGCATCGCCCAGAAGGCCCGGGCGGTCGGCATCCACCTCATCGTGGCCACCCAGCGGCCGAGCGTCAACGTCGTCACCGGCCTGATCAAGTCCAACATGCCCTGCCGCATCTCCTTCCGCGTGGCCAGCCGGCAGGAAAGCCGCATCGTCCTGGACCAGAACGGGGCCGACGTGCTGCTGGGCCAGGGCGACATGCTCTTCCTCCAGCCCGGAACCAGCCATCTCATCCGCGCCCAGGGCACCTTCGTGGACGAAGCCGAGATCCGCCAGCTCGTGCAGCACGTCCGCGCCGTCGGCCAGCCGGAGTACAACGCCGAGCTGGTCCGGATCCAGTCTTCCGGCGGCGCCGGCAGCGGAGAAAAGGACGAGCTGTTCGACAAGGCGGTCGAGATCGTCCTGGCCACCCAGCGCGGCAGCGTGTCCCTGCTCCAGCGCAGGCTGTCCGTCGGCTACAGCCGCGCCAGCCGGATCGTCGACCAGATGGCCGAGGCCGGCATCCTGGGCGACTACAAGGGCTCCCAGGCCCGCGAGTGCCTGATGACGCTGGAGGAGTGGCAGACCCTCAAGGCCGAGACCAAAGCCGATCAGCCCGGCGAGACCGCGCCGCAACTGCCTGTCTCCGACACGTAGGCAGACAGGCCCGCGTCCGCCTGACGGCAAGACCGTGTCGGCCGATCCCAGGGCAGATTCTCCAGCGCCGTCTCCGTCGGGTGCCCTCGGCTTCTGCCGGCGGCATGTGCGCGGCTGCAACCGGCCTGTGAATGGGCCGGTCCGGCTTGGCGTGACTTGGGCGCATGTCGCTCTGGGAGGGAATGGCCCGGCTGAGGCATAGAATAACGGGTGACTGGCAGGCCGGTTCTTGCCCCAGAGGAACCGGGCGGTCAACAGGCGGAGTCAAGTAATGGACAGGTCAGCGACTGCCTCCGCGGCAGCGTGTGTTTTGCTCCTGGGGTGGGGCCTGTCCTGCACGGCCAGGCCGGGAAGTGTTGAACGGGCCGTTACTACCACCGACCCATCGCCGGCGCCAGCGGCCCACCAGGAAATCCTGAAAAACCCCGACGTGTTTGTGCTCGACGTCCGCTGCCCGTACGAGTACCTCCAAGAGCACATCGCCAACAGCGTGCTCATCCCCATGGATGAGCTCCGCAGCCACATCGGCAAGAACACGATCTACCCGGAGATCAACAGGGGCAGGACGCCCCGCAGGGATCAGTTGATCCTTTGTGTTTGCACCTTGGGCGTAAGGAGCGCGCGGGCCGCCGAGATGCTCAGAGAAATGGGTTACACCCATGTCCGTTCGCTGGCCGGGGGGGCTGACCGCCTGGAAGCAAGCCGGCCTGCCGGTGGAGCTGCGTCCCGCCCGGAGCGTGGAGCAATCCTCCCCGCAGCGGGCCGCTATTCCGCCCGGCGGAGGCGACTGGCCGCCCATTCGTCGCGGCGTCTCTTCGCCTGAGCCAGGAACCGCTCGATGCCGGGCCCATCGCCTACCTCCAGCAGGTCGCGGAGGCGCATGAGCTGCTCGTCGGCGGCATCCACGGCGGCCAGCACGGCCTTGCGGTTGGTCATCAGGATCTCCCGCCACATGGCCGCATTGCCGGAGGCGACGCGAGTGGTGTCCAGGAAGCCACTGCCGATCAGGCCCTGCCCGCTCCGGCCCTGCAGGGCCACGATCAGGGCCGCCAGCACGTGGGGCAGGTGCGAGACCTTGGCCACGGCCCGGTCATGGGCCGAGGGGCTCAGGCGGATCGCCACCCCGCCCAGCATCTTCCAGAACCGCTCGACCTTCCGCACGTGGCCGGGCGGCGTGTGGGGCGTTGGCGTGACGATGCAGGGGGCGTTGAGGAACAGGTCGGCCCGGGCGAACTCGACGCCGCGGTTTTCCCCGCCGGCCATCGGATGGCTGCCCACGAACGGCCCGCCCCGGCCGAGCACCGATTCCGCCACCCGCACCACCAGGCCTTTTGTGGAGCCGACGTCGGTGACCACGGCCCGCCGCGGCAGGGCGTCTTTCATGGCCAGCAAATGGTCCTCATAGGCCCCCAGGGGCGTGGCCAGCACCACCAGGTCGGCTCCCGCCACGCCCGCGGCCGTCTCCAGCGTGGTTTCATCCACGGCCCCGCTGGCCAAGGCCCGCCCGAGCGAGGATTCTCGCCGGCCCACGCCCACGACCCGGGTGCGCTCGTCGGCGGCCTTCACCGCCAGGCCGACCGATCCGCCCAGCAGGCCGACGCCGACGACGGTGATTTTGTTGAAGGCCGGCCCGGACATAGCAAGATCCCGCCCGGCGAGCCCGCCGCCGGGCGAGGGGAGGATAGCATTGCCTTCGCGACGGGGTCAAATTTTTCTTGCCAGCCGCCCACGCGGGGGTTACCTTACTTACAGGAAGGTCAGACGACACAAAGGGCGCCGCGTGCGTCCTTGTTTGGTATAGGCGGTTGGCCCGTGTTCGGCCGGTCTGGGATGGGTCCGTTAAAGGCGGCCAAGCCGCGGAGAAGGCGATGTCGCCGGACGTTGACGCTTCGCGCAACGGGGACAAGGAATACCTGCTGGAGTTCGAGAAGCCTCTGGCCCACATCAATCGGCTCGTGGCCGACCTGGAGTCCGAGCAGGCCTCCACCGGGCGGAACCGCGGCAGCGAAATCCGCAAGCTCCGCGTGCAGTACCTGGAGCTGCTGAAGAAGACCTACGGCGAGCTGACGCCCTGGGAGGCGGTGCAGGTGGCGCGGCACCCCCGCCGGCCGCTGGCGATGGATTACATCGAGCGGATGGTCAAGGACTTCGTGGAGCTGCACGGGGACCGGCGCTTCTCCGATGACCGTGCCATCCGCTGCGGGCTGGGTCGGATCTCCTCCGAACGCGTCGTAATCATTGGCCAGCACAAGGGGCGGGAGACCCGCGAGAAGATCGAGTGCAACTTCGGCTGCGCCCACCCGGAGGGATACCGCAAGGCCCTGCGCGTGATGAAGCTGGCGGAGAGGTTCTCGCTGCCGGTGGTGACGCTGGTGGACACCCCGGGGGCGTATCCGGGCATCGGCAGCGAGGAGCGCGGCGTGGCGGAGGCCATTGCCGTCAACCTGCGAGAGATGAGCCGGCTGAGGAGCCCCATCGTCTCGGTCGTCATCGGGGAAGGCGGCTCCGGCGGGGCCTTGGGCATCGGCGTGGGCGATCGCATGGCCATGCTGGAATTCGCCTACTACAGCGTCATCAGCCCGGAGGGATGCGCGGCCATCCTCTGGCGCAGCGGGGACAAGGCCAAGGAGGCGGCCGCCGCCATGAAGATCACAGCCCGCGACCTGAAGGCCCTGGACGTGATCGACGACGTGGTCCCCGAGCCGCTGGGCGGGGCCCACCGCAACCCGGCCGAGGCCGCAGCGAACCTGGAACGGTACATCGTGCCGACGCTGCGGCAGCTGAAGCGCAGCAGCGTCGAGGCGCTGCATGAGGCCCGTTACCGCCGCTGGCGGCGCATGGGCAAGTTCGTCCGCCTGGAGCCGGTGTCGGCCGCCGAAAGGTCCTCCTGACTCCTCGCCGCGGCGGCGGACAGCTCTTGCCGCCGAGCCGGGCGAGGCCCATGGCTGGTAGGCCGGGTGGCTATTCCTTCGCGAATCGGGGTCCACCGGCCATTTGGTTTGGCATCCCCTTAAGCTGGCATGTAGCGTTCCCGGCCCGCACCGGCTCGGATGGCGCATGATTCAGTGAGGAAAGGCCTGGCGCCATGAAGAAGAAAGACGCTCACGCTGAACCAGCGTCGGCGGGGCTGCCGCCGCTGATCCCGCGCGAAGTCCTGTTCGGCAATCCCGAGCGCATGAGCCCGGCGGTCTCGCCGGACGGGAAGTACCTGGCGTATCTGGCGCCGGACGAGAAGGACGTGCTTCAGGTCTGGCTGCGGACGCTGGGGCAGACCGACGACAGACCCATCACCGCCGACGAGAAGCGCGGCATCCGGTCGTATTTCTGGGCCTACGACGGGGCACATCTGGTCTACCTTCAGGACTCCGACGGGGATGAGAACTACCACCTTTACGGCGTGAACGTCCAGTCCGGCTCCGTCCGCGACCTGACTCCTTTCGCGGGTGCCCAAGCCAACCTGGTGGCCCGCGAGCCGAACCTCCCCGGCCAGCTCCTGGTTGGCATCAACGTCCGGGACAGGCGCTTTCACGACGTGCACCGCGTCGACCTGAGAAGCGGCGCCGTGCACCCGGACACCGAGAACCCCGGCCACGTGATGGTCTGGGAGGCCGACGCGGGCCTCCATGTGCGGGCGGCGCTCGCGGTCACCCCCGACGGCGGGCGCGACATCATCGTCCGCGACGGACCCGGGCAGGAATGGAGACCCCTGCGCCACTGGCCGCCCGACGATGACGTCTGGCCGCTGGGCTTCTCCGCCGACGGCGGGACGCTGTACGTCGTCGCCAGCCACGACGCCAACGCCGCCCGGCTGCTCGGGGTGGACCTGGCCGGCGGGGGCGAAACCGTCCTGGCCGAGGATCCCGAATACGACGTCACCCACAGGGTCGTCATCCATCCGGTCAAACGGCACGTGGAGGCGGCGGGGATCTACAGGGAGAGGCTGTACTGGCAGGTCCTCCACGAATCCGTCCGCGGCGACTACGAGGCGCTGGCCCGGGTTCGGCGGGGGGACTTCCGCGTCGCCAGCCGCGACCTCGCCGACAAGATCTGGCTGGTCTCCTACGTTACCGACGACGGCCCCGTCTACTACTACACCTTCGATCGGGCGGCGAAGAAGGCCGAGCTGCTGTTCACCAGCCAGCCCAGGCTCGAGGACCTGGCTCTGGCGCGGATGGAGCCGGTGTCGTTCCAGGCCCGCGACGGGCTGACCGTCCACGGATACCTCACGACACCCGTCGGCCTGCCCGCCAAGAGCCTCCCGGCGGTGCTGCTGGTGCACGGCGGGCCCTGGGCACGCGATACCTGGGACTTCTATCCCACCGTGCAGTGGCTGGCCAACCGCGGCTACGCGGTGCTGCAGGTCAACTACCGCGGCTCGGCCGGCTACGGGAAGGCCTTCCTCAACGCCGGCAACCGGCAATGGGCCGCCGCCATGCACGACGACCTCATCGACGGCGTTAACTGGCTGATCGCCCGGGGCGTGGCCGACCGCCGGCGCGTCGCCATCATGGGCGGCTCCTACGGCGGCTACGCCACCCTGGTGGGGCTGACGTTCACCCCCGAGGTCTTCGCCGCCGGCGTGGACCTGGTCGGCCCCTCCAGCCTGACCACGCTGCTGCGGAACGTCCCGCCGTACTGGGAGCCGATCCGGCCGCTGCTGGCCTACCGCGTCGGCGACGTGGCGACGGAGGAAGAATTCCTCAAATCCCGTTCCCCGTTGCTCTTCGCCGATAGAATTCAGCGGCCGCTGCTGATCGGGCAGGGCGCCAACGACCCCCGAGTCAAGCAGGCCGAGAGCGACCAGATCGTCCAGACCATGCGCCAGGCCGGCAAGCCGGTCGAATACGTCGTGTACGCGGATGAGGGCCATGGCTTTGCCCGCCCGCCCAACCGCCTGCACTTCTTCGCCAAGGCCGAGGCATTCCTGGCCAGGTATCTCGGCGGGCGATTCGAGCCGATGGCCGACATCCCCGGTCACTCGGCCGAGGTCAGGTGAGGCGTCTGCGGCTGTCAAGTCGCGGGCAGGGCGGACATGATCCAGGACGAACGAGTTCAACCGCTCAACGCCAACCCCGTGCGCGACGGCCGATACGTGCTGTACTGGATGCAGGCCTCCCAGCGCGAGGAATATAACCACGCCCTGGAATACGCCGTCGAGCAGGCCAATGGGTTGAACCGCCCGGTCGTCGCGCCGGTGGAGCTGGTTTCGGACAAGGAGGAATACTCCGCCGCCATGAGCTGGCCGAAGATTCACAGGCACTGGAAGCGATTCCTGGCTCCGCTGAAGCGCCGGCGTGGCCTGGTGCTTCGGCAAGCACGACCGCCCCTGGGCCGAGCGCCCGATCTTCGGCAAGACCCGCTACATGAACGCCGCCGGGCTTCAGCGCAAGTTCGACATGGCCGCCTACGTCCGCAAGGTCGAAAGCCTGCAGGAATAACCCCCGTCACAGGCTCATGCACGGGGGGGTTGACGCCGATGTTCAAGAAAGACCGTATCCTGGGTATGATGATACGCTGCCCGCGGCCGGGACCAAGAGCATGCTGACGGATAACATACTGGACCTGATCGGCAACACGCCGCTGCTGCGGCTGAAGGGGGAGAACGTCTACGCCAAGGCCGAGTTCCTCAATCCCGGCGGCAGCATCAAGGACCGGGTGGCCCTGTCCATGATCGAGGGCGCCGAGCGCGACGGGCGGCTGAAGCCGGACTCGATCATCGTCGAGCCCTCCTCCGGCAACACCGGCATCGGTCTGGCGCTGGTCGGCCGGCTGAAGGGCTACAAGGTCCGCATCGTCATGCCCGCGGGCATGAGCGAGGAGCGCAAGAAGCTCATCCAGGCCCTGGGCGGCGAGCTGGTGCTGACCCCGGATGCCGAGGGCATCGCCGGGGCGGTGCGGCGGGTGGAGCGGATGGCCGCCGAGGACCCCAAGATCTTCGTGCCCCAGCAGTTCGAGAACCCCGACAACCCCCGCTGCCACTACGAGCTGACGGCCGTGGAGCTGTGGCGGCAGATGTCCGGGGAGATCGCCTGCTTCGTGGCCGGCGTCGGCAGCGGCGGAACCCTCCAGGGCGTGGGCACGTTCCTCAAGGAGCGCAAGCGGGCCACTCGCATCGTCGCCGTCGAGCCCAAGGGCGTCTCGGCGCTGCTCGGCCACGAGCCCGGGCTGCACGCCATCCAGGGCATCGGCGACGGCTTCATCCCCGGCGTGCTGGACGTGTCGCTGGTGGATGAGGTGGTCGAGGTGAGCGACGACGACGCCGTCCAGACCACCCGCCAGTTGGGCCGCGACTATGGCCTGCTGGTGGGCATCTCCTCCGGCGCCAACGTCTGGGGCGCCCGCCGGATGGCCGGAAAGATCAAAGGCAACATCGCCACCGTCCTGCCCGACCGGGCGGAGCGCTATTTCTCCACGGCCCTGCTGTAGTGGGCGTCCGCTCGCGGACCCCCCCAACCGAATGACTATCCACCCGAGGCAGGCCTGTGCTAATATGTGCCATGTGAAGCCCGTGCGACTCTCGACGAGCTCGGCTGTCTGCCTGGCCGGATTGATCGCGGCGTCGGCCGCGGTCGCCGTGTGGACGTATGATGAGCACCAGGAAGATCGATACCGTCTCCACCGCGTCCGGCGGGGGGTGCTGTACCGCTCCCGCCAGCCCGGGCCGGACGAATTGAACAAGGGATTGAAGCGGCGGGGCATCACCACGATCGTCAACCTCCGTCCGGAGGCGGAGGATCCCGCGGCCTTCCAGGCCGAGGAGCGGGTGTGTCAGGCCCTCGGCGTGGGGTTCGTCAATATCCCGGTACAGGGGCGACCGCCCACCGACGACCAGCTCGAGGCCTTTCTGAAGCTGGTCCGCCGAAACCGGGGGGCGGTGCTGGTGCACTGCGAGATGGGCCGCAGCCGCACGGGAGTCATGGTGGCGGCCTTCCGGGTCGTGGTCGAGGGCCTCGCCCCGCGCCAGGCCCTTGACGAAATCATCGATTACGGCGCAAACCTGGAAGAGGCCGAGCGGGCCGACATGCTGGCCTTCCTGGAGCGGCTGTCCCATGAGCGCCGGGGCTGGCTGGCCCGCACGGCCGGGCGGCCGTGAGGGCGGACAAGGCCGCTGGGGGTCTTACTGTCATTTGGCGGGCACGAAACTCGCCAGCTCAATGCGCCTGCCGGCTTTCCCTGTCTTGCTCGTCCTGCTCGAATATCTTGAGCCGCTGCGATGGCGTGGGCAGGTCGCCGAACTCGTAGAAGAGAGGGGCGGTGCCGGGGGGCCCGGCCCAGGCGGTGGTCACCTCGCGAATGCCCGCCTTCTCGAACTGAACCCAGAAGATGTTCAGGCCTTCCGGGGAGTTGAAACGGAGCTGGCCCCAGACGACCCGGCCTCGGCCGTAGCGCTGGTTGACCATCCGGGCCCATTCGGCCCTGGAGGAGGCCGCGGGGCCGGTCAGCGGGCGCCAGGCGTCCGGCTGGTGATATTTACCGGCGGCCAGGTCATCGAGGAACCGGCGGAGCTGGCGGTCGGCCGGCAGGCCCGGCGGGGGCAGGAGGACGGCCCCCAGGGGCACGAAGTACATGGCCAGCGAGAGGATGCCCAGGGCCAGGGCCAGCTTTGCCAGCTCCCGCCCTCGGCGGCGGCCGGCGCGGGTCCGCCACAGGGCGGCCAGCCCCAGGATCAGCCCCAGCGGGCCGACCAAGGTGAAAAACAGCGCCCCGCAGATGGCGCCCGCCGCCGCCAGCTTGCTGAGCGGCGGCCGGCTCTGCGGCGCTGCCTGCTGGACCTCTTTCATCCGGCTGCATCCTTTGCGTTCAGGCTACAGCAGCGGCTTCAGCAGCTCGCCGACGAAGCTGCCGATCTGGCGGACGAGCTGGCGGCGCGGGGCGCCCTTGGCGTCGCTGACCCGGCGGACGATGGCCGAGCCGACGATGGCGCCGTCGGCTACTTCGCAGACGTGAGCGACCATTTCCGGCTTGGCGATTCCGAAGCCCACGCAGATGGGCGTGCTGGTGTGCTGGCGCAGCTCGGCCACCGCCTGGATGGTGGTCTCGGGCAATCTCTCGCGCTCGCCGGTGATGCCGGCCACGGAGATGAAGTAGATGAAGCCGCGAGAGTGCCGGGCGATCTCCAGCTGCCGCGCCGGCGGGGTCGTGGGGGCGATGAGCATGACGTTGGCCAGGCCACAGGCCTCGGCCAGCGGGCCCAGCGCGGCGGCCTCCTCCAGCGGCAGGTCCGGGATAATGAGTCCGTCGAAGCCGGCCTGCCGGGCGGACTGGAGGTACTCTTGCGGCCCGTAGCGAAAGACGATGGAGTAGCTGACCATGGCCACCAGGGCCAGGCGCCCATCCGTGTGGCGGTAGCGGCTTACCATGTCGAAGACCTGCTGCGAGGTGACGCCGCGGCCCAGGGCGTCGGTGTAGGAGGCCTGAATGGTGGGCCCGTCGGCGATCGGGTCGGAGAACGGGATGCCCAGCTCCACGACCCGCACCCCGCGCGACTCGAAGTCTTTCAGCAGCGCCGCCGTCGTCTCCAGGTCCGGATACCCGGCCGTGATGAAAGGCAGGACCGTCTTCTTGCCGGCGGACCGCAGCTCGGTGAACGCTGCAATGAGACGATTGTTCTCAGGCTCGGCCATTCACCAGCCTCTCTTGCTGCGACACAGAGACGCAGAGATCACAATAACCCACAGGCATTGCAGGACTTGCGACGTTTGCTCGTCTGACTCGGTTGATGACCCTCCTCAGACCGTCTTTCAGCGTTGCCCGATTGAAGTTCATCAACAGGCCGACCCGCTTTCCCGCAGCCTTCAACGCGCTGCGCAGTTGCGCCTTGTGTGCCGCGGCCAGTGCTTCCACCGATTTCAGTTCCACGACGATCTCGCTATCGACCAGCAGATCAATCGGGTGTTGCCCGACCGTTTGCCCGCGATATGACACGTCGACCGTCACCTGACGTTCGACCTGATGGCCTTGCGTCTGGAGCTCCAGGACTAACGCGTTTTCGTAGATTTTTTCAACGAAGCCGGGGCCAAGCTGCCGGTGAACCTCGATAGCCGCGGCGATGACCTCCTCGGTCAATCCCTGAAGCGGATACTCTCTTTCCGGAAAGGCCTGGCTCACGAAGGATCCTTCTTGGTTTCTCTGTCCCTCTGTGTCTCTGTGTCGCATTACGGCCGGACCGGATCGCGGCCGCGGCTCACCTCTCCCCTCGCCGCTTGAGGATCTCGGCGATCTCGGTGCAGTCCTTGTCGCCCCGGCCGGAGAGGTTGATCAGGATGATCTGGTCCGGCTTCATGCTGGGGGCCAGCCGGGCGGCCTCGTGCACGGCGTGGGCCGACTCCAGGGCCGGGATGATTCCCTCGATGCGGGCCAGCAGGCAGGTGGCGTCGATGGCTTGCTCATCCGAGCAGGTGGTGTAGGTGACCCGGCCGGTGTCCTTCCAGTAGGCGTGCTCGGGCCCCACGCCAGGGTAATCCAGCCCGGCCGAGACGCTGTGGACGGGAGCGGTCTGGCCGTCCTCGTCCTGGAGGATGTAGCTCTTGGTGCCGTGCAGCACGCCCGGCCGGCCGGCCACCAGGGAGGCAGCGTGGTCGCCCAGGCCCATGCTGCGTCCGCCGGCCTCCACGCCGATCATCCGCACCTGCTGGTCGGCGATCATGGGGTAAAAGATTCCGGCGGCGTTGGAGCCGCCGCCGACGCAGGCGATGATGACGTCCGGCAGGCGGCCTTCGGCTTCGAGCATCTGTCGGCGGGCCTCGCGGCCGATGCAGCACTGGAACTCGCGGACCATCTCCGGGAACGGCGCCGGGCCCACCACCGAGCCGAGGATGTAATGGGTGTGCTCCACCGAGGCCATCCAGTCGCGCAGGGCCTCGTTGCAGGCGTCCTTGAGCGTCCGCTGGCCGGTGGTCACCGGCACCACGCGGGCGCCCATCAGCTCCATGCGGAAGACGTTCAGGGCCTGGCGGCGGATGTCCTCGGTGCCCATGTACACGTCGCAGGTGAGCCCGAACACGGCCGCAGCCATGGCCGTGGCCACGCCGTGCTGCCCGGCGCCGGTCTCGGCGATGACGCGCTTCTTTCCCATCCGCAGGGTCAGCAGCCCCTGGCCGAGGGTGTTGTTGATCTTGTGGGCGCCGGTGTGGTTCATGTCCTCGCGCTTGAGGTAGATCTTGGCCCCGCCCCAGTGTTCGGTGAGCCGCTTGGCGAAGTACATGGGGCTGGGCCGGCCGGCGATCTCGCGGAGGCAGCGGTCCAACTCGGCCTGGAAGCCCTCGTCGGCCATGGCGGAGCGGTACTCGCGTTCCAGTTGGGCCAGGGCCGCCATCAGCGTCTCCGGCACGAACCGCCCGCCGTAGGGGCCGAAGTAGCCGTCGCGGAGGCGTTCTGCGGCTTTCTCGGACATGCCGGGTCTCTTCTGTTCAAAAAACGGAAGCAAATACCGAATATCGAATCACGAACTTCGAAGGAAAGCGCCCGACCTCATTTCGATATTCGATGTTCAGCGTTCGACGTTCGCTATTGCCGGCCGGCTGCTATCTCATTGCCATCTCGTGGAGGTTTTCCAGGGAGATTTTCAGCGACTCGAAGGGGTCGCGCTCGTAGCAGTCGTCCTGCTCGACGCAGTACCACTGGACGCCGGCGTCTTTGGCGGCGGCGAGGATCGCCGGCCAGTTCAGGTTGCCCTCCCCGATCTCGGCCATGCGCACGCCGTCGGGGCCCATGACCATGTCCTTCAGGTGCAGGATGGGCATGCGGCCGGCGTATTTCCTGATCCAGGCGGCCGGGTCGCCGCCGCCGGCCTGCACCCAGTAGGTGTCGATCTCGGCCTTGACGTAGTTGCCGTCGCAACTTTCGTACAGCCGCTCCAGCCAGGTCGTGCCGCCGGCCTTCTGGAACTCGAAGTTGTGGTTGTGATAGGAGAAGTCCATGCCGGCCTGGGCGAGCTTTCGGCCGACCTGCTCCGCTGCCTTGGCGAACGCCACGACGCCCTCGGCGCTGCGGTATTCCTTGGGCATGCCGCCGATGGCCGGGTGCTGACAGCCCCACAGCCGGTGCTCCTCGATGACCTGGTCCATCTCCTCGAGGAACCGCGGCCAGGGGGTGTGCGTGGAGCAGACGGCCAGGCCCTCGCCGGCGAGCATCCTGGCCAGTTCCGCCGGGTCGCACGGGCCGAAGGCGGAGATCTGAATGGCCTGGTAGCCGACGGCCCGGACCTTTGCCAGCGTCCTGGCGATGTCGGCGGGGTTCCGGGTGAACTTTCGGAGCGTGTACATCTGTGCGGCAAGGACCGTGTCCGGCATTTTTCCCTCTTCCGATCGTGACGGCTCACGCGCGTCGCTTGGCAAGCGGCTTGCACGCGGCGGGGGCGTCTGATCTTGTCAGCTTTTTTCCGGCTCTTTCTTTTCGTGGCTGTGGTCGTGGATCCTTCGGCTCAGCCAGAACCCCGCCACGGCGCCGCCGCAGCCCAGGCCCAGCCAATGCAGCGGGGAAGCGGCCCGAAGCGGCATGCCGGTGGCGCCCCGGATGGCGTGGTACCAGGCCGGCCCTGGGTCACTTGCCCCCAGCGTGCCCAGCGCCAGCACGGCCGCGCCCATCAGCAGCGGCCCCAGCCAGAACGGGGCGGCGCTGCGGACGGGAAACATCTGATGCGCCGCCAGGGCCGCCAGCAGGAAGCTGGCCACCAGGGCGAAGGCGATCTGCCCGCGCTCCGGGGAGCGGAAGGTCAGCGCCAGCAGGATCAAGGCCGCCGCCAACTCCGTCACCAGGCAGCCGGCAAAGTTGACCACCCCCGCCGCCTTGACCTTGCGCCGGTCCGAGCCGCTGCCGGCGGCCGGCGCCGGCTCCGGCGGCTCCGACCAGACCCACCCGGGCACGATCCGCCGGGCCAGAGCCCGGATGACGGCGATGACCACCGCCGCGCCGATGACGATCCCCGCCATGGCCAGGACCTCCGCCGACAGCAGGGCGAAGGTGCGGTGGAAGTCGTCGCCGGAGTACTTGAGCAGGGTGGACATGGACCCGCTGCGGAGTGCCAGCCCGGCCGCTCCCGCCAGTGCAGCCAGCAGCGCCCCCTCCGGCCGGGCCGACAAGGTCAGCAGGGCGCAGGCCGCCGCGATGGCCCAGACCATGGCGGCACACACCCCCAGCCGGGCAAGGTCGCCGGAGGGAAAGAACACCAGGGCGACCTGGCTGTCCCAGGGTCTGACCAGCCGCCAGACGGCAAACCACGCCACGGCCAGGGCCGCCACCACGGCGACCTGCACCTGCAACTTCTCCAGCCAGCGATGGACCTGTGGTGTCATTTCACCGCCCGCGCTGCTTTCGGCCGCGGCGTGCACGCGTGACGACAGATACTTGGCAAAGCCGCGGCCGGGGAATACGCTATTATGTCTCACCAGACACTGCGGTATCGTAATCGTATGGGCGGGCAAAGGCAAATTTCATGAGCAACCCGGTCGTGGAAAGGATAACGGAACGGGCCCGCCGGGCCCATAAGCGGATCGTGCTTCCAGAGTCCAATGACCAGCGCGTGCTCCGCGCGGCCGAGACGATTGTCGCCCGCGGGTACGCCGAGGTGACCCTGCTGGGCGACCCGGACCAGGTCCAGGCCTTCGCCGAGGTGGTTCACTCCGACCTGGAAGGCGTGGAGATCGTCAACCACCTCAAGGACGGCCAGCGCGACCGGTACGTCCGCGAGCTGTACGAAAAGCGCAAGGCCAAGGGCCTGACGCTCCAGCAGGCCGACGAGATGCTCAAGCACCCCGTCTACTATGGGGCGATGATGGTGGGCGCCGGCCGGGCCGACGGCATGGTCGCCGGCAGCATCTGTCCCACCCGCGACACGGTGCGGGCGGCCCTGCTCGGCGTGGGCTTGGCGCCGGGGAACAAGACTGTCTCGGCCTGCAGCATCATCAACACCGTGGTGCCGCAGGTGGGCGTGGACGGGTCGGTGATCTTCGCCGACACGGGCGTGGTGCCGACGCCGACCGTGGAGCAACTCGCCGACATTGCCGTGGCCGCGGCCCGCAGTTGCCGCGTGCTGCTGGACACGGAGCCGTACGTGGCCATGCTGAGCTTTTCGACGAAGGGCTCGGCGGCCGGGCCGGAGGTGGAGCGGGTGGTGGCGGCGACCCGGCTGGTCCGGGAGAAGGACCCGCAGCTCAAGATCGACGGGGAGCTGCAAGTCGACGCCGCCATGGTCCCGCGGATTGCCCGGCGTAAGGCCAAGGGCTCCGAGGTGGCCGGGCGGGCCAATACCCTGATCTTCCCCGATCTCAATTCCGGCAACATCGGGTACAAGCTGATCGAGCGGCTGGGCAAAGGCACCGCCCTGGGGCCGCTGCTTCAAGGCCTGGCCAAGCCGGTCAACGACCTGTCTCGCGGCTGCGGCGAAGACGAGATCGTATTGGTGACGGCAATAACCTCGCTGCGGGCGGCGGTCCCGGCCGGGCAGCCCCAGCAGCCGACGTGACCGCCGGGCTTGGGCGGGCCGCCGATGCGGTCGGAGCGGTCACTCCGCCGGCTCGGCGGGCTTTTCCAGCTTCACTACGGGCTTGATGACCTTCCCCAGCACCTCGGCGTAGGAGTGCAGCACCACGTAGCTCCGCAGGCCGAAGCCGTTGTGCTTGAGGCCTTCGTCGGAATAGTCTCCCCGCCACTTGCTTGGGTTGGACGGGTGCACCCCGTCGGCGCTGATGAGGGTGGGCACCTCATACCCTCCGGCCGGACGGAACTTCGCCAGCGTGCCGTCCCAGTCCTCCGGCCGCCGGTCCATGCAGGCCTGGTAGTAGTCGCTCAGCGGCACCTTCATGTCCCTGGCGACCTTGCGTACGGCCTGGACGAAGGTCTTGACCTTGGCGTCGGCCCCGTGGCGGGGCGGAATGGTGGACAGGATGACGATGGTGCCGTTGTCCAGGCACTTCTGCACCACCTGGCGGGTCTTGGTTTCGTACTCTTCCACGCCCAGGGGGCCCAGGTCGTTGGTGCCGAACATGATCAGCGCCACTTCGGGATTCAGGTCCTTCAGCCACTTGTCCACGTTGGTGTGGGCCCAGCGGATGGTCATCTGGCCGTCGTTGCCGTACTGGGCCCCTTTCCAGTCGGCCCAGCAGGCGTCCTTCATGTAGGCCTTGACCAGCTCGAAGGCGGCCTGGGTCTTCTTGTCCATGTTCTTGCGGCTCCACTTCAGCCCGGACCAGAACGCCCGGGAGACGGTAATGGAGTCGCCGAAGTGGGCGAAGGTGCCCTTTTCGCCGGTGAACTTGGCATGCACCTTCTTCATGGGCTCGACCCAGTAGTCGGGCTTGGGCTCTCCCATGGCCTCGGCCGCCCTGCTGGCGGCGGCCTCCTCGGCCTTTGCGGCTACCTCTTTGGCAAGCTGCTTGGCCCTGCCCAACTGGCCGGTGGCCAGCGGTGGCAGCGCCAAGGCAGCGACGATTCCGAGCAGCAGCAGCTTCTTCATGACGTTCTCTCTTTCCTCTGGATGGTTCGGGCTGGAGCCGTTCCCTCAGGTTGCGTCCCTTGTCCATACTCCTGCCGACCTACGTATGAACCCCCCAGCCGGACACACGGACCGCGCAAAGCCATTGTCCCCAGCGCCGCCGGCCGAGGCGCTATTTGGCCTTCTTCCTCTGCTTCTCGCGGTATCTCTCGGCATAGGCGGGGTGGTCGGGGCGGGCGAGGTAGGTCGCGGCCATCCGGCGGCTGCCGAAGCAGCCGCGGCCGACGGCCTGGCTGGGATCGATGGCCCGCGCCACCACGTGCTCCCAGGCGCAGGTGGCGGCGATGATGCGGCCTTCGGGGGAGACCAGCACCGACTCGCCGGGGTGGCAGAAGAGCACGAACAGCCCGTTTTCGTAGGCCCGCTGGCGGATGAAGCGCTCGTTGGCCCCCTCGCCCCACATGCCGTAGGAATTGATGATCAGCACCCGCGCCCCGGCCAGGGCCACCGACCGCGGGGCCTCCGGGTACTGCCGGTCGGCGCAGATGAGCACGCCGATGGGGGCGTAAGGGGTGGGGAAGACGCGATGGCCTTTGCCCAGGGCGTTGACCATCTCGAAGCCGGCGTGAATCTTGTCGTATTTGCCCACGATCTTTCCCGCCGGGTCGATGACGAAGGTGGTGTTGAAGACGGACTTGCCGCGGCGGCGGTCCAGGCTGTTGACGAACAGGTACACGCCGAGCTTGGCCGCCTCCGCCTGCACGCGGGGGATGCACTGGCCCTTGATCCTGTCGGCCAGGGCCAGCTGCCGGGCCTTGAACCGCGCCAGCCGCCTGGCGAACCCCTTCGTTGACCGGTCCTTCTCTCTGATCTTGTGTTTCTCCAGGTCCCGGCTGATGTAGCCGTCGAGGATGCCCTCCGGGCTGGCGATGACGCGGGCGCCCATCCCGGCCGCCTGGCGGACGTGAGTGAGCAGCAACCTGAGGTTCTTTTCGGGCTTCCACAGCTCCGGCCAGAACGAGACGCCCGCAATGGTGAAGGGCTTCATGGTCTCTCCTAACGAGGCTGGCGCCGGCTCGGAATCCGCCGGCCGTGTTCGATGGCGATGTCGGTGACGGCGAACTGCCGGCCGCGGCGGCGGCAGCGGATGAGCCACTGCCCGTCCGGGCCCACGACGCCCGAGGCGCAGTTGACGGCCGGGCGGGCGGCGGCGTTGGCGACGGCGATGAACAGCTTGCCCTCGCGGGCTCGCAGGGCCAGGTTCGACTCGTGGAAGGGGATGTATCTGCGATCCTGCCCGGAATGGACCGAATGGAAGATCACCTCCGCCCCGCGCCGCGCCAGTTGGTACGTCAACCGGGGGTCGCGGGGCACGCCCGTGCCCGGCGTGACCCACAGGTCGTTGCAGATCAGGCAGCCGAAGGCCAGCCCGCGGTCGCGAAACACCCGCAGCCGCTCGCCGGGCGCCGACCACCTGCGGTCGCCGCGGGTCAGCATCATCTTGGCGTGCCGGCCGACGATCCGGCCGTCGGCGCCGATGACCACCTGCTCGTTGTACGTCCGGCCGCGGCGCCGGTCCCCGGCGCCGACGATGGCCGTCACGCTGGCGGCCGCACAGGCGGCGCAGAGCCGGGCCATCAGCTCGTTCCGCAGGGCCTTGTCGAAGCGGCCGTGGTAGCCGGTCAAGGCCATCTCCGGCGTCACCAGGAAGTCGGCCCCCTCGGCCGCGGCCAGGTCCAGCGCCTCCAGGATGCCGCACAGGTTCAGCCGCTGGTCTTTCGGGTCCACGCGGAGCTGGGCGACGGCAACGCGGTAGGTTCGCTTGCGGGCCATGGCTGCACTCTACAAATCGATCCAGTATCTTCTCAGTCGCCCGCCCATCGGCTCGGAAAAGATCTCGTCCTGGAGGAGGCCGCCGCTTTTTTCGATGATGCGGGCCGAGGCCACGTTGTCGGCCAGGCAGGTGACCAGCACGCGCTTGAGGCCGCGGGCGAGGGCCTTTTCCAGCGTCAGGGCCAGGATGCGCGTGCCGTAGCCCCGCCGGCGCTGGGAGGGGCGGATGTCGTAGCCGATGTGCCCGCCGGTGACGCGCAGGTGGTCGTTGAGGTGGTGCCGCAGCCGGCTGACGCCCAGGATGGTCTTCCCGTCGCGCAAGAGCCAGAAGGTGCTCGAGGGCACGTAGTCGGCCGGCAAGTGAGCGCCGGCGGCGTTGTCGCGGAGTCTGCGGACGTAAGCGGCAAAGTCGCCTCGCTCAATTTCCTCGATGTTCTGGTAGCGGTCCTCGCCGGCGGCGGCGTACTCGGCCACCATGGACAGAAACTCCGCCTCCAGCTCTGGCGTAGGGTCTATCAAGGCGATTTGAGCTTGCGTCATGGACGTTTCTTGAGGCCTCTGCCCCGGCGTCAGCTGCTCACCAGCATTTTTTCCACGGCCGCGACGAGCTCCTTGACGTGCTGGACGGAGCCGTTGAAGGCGGCCCGCTCCTCGGCGGTCAGGTCCAGCTCGACGACCTTTTCCACGCCGCCGGCGCCCAGCAGGCAGGGCACGCCCACGAAGTACCCGCCGACGTTGTACTGGCGATTGCAGTAGGCCGAGCAGGGCAGCAGCCGCTTGCGGTCCAGCAGCACGGCCTCGGCCATCTGCACGCTGGCGGCGGCCGGGGCGTAGTAGGCGCTGCCGGTCTTCAGCAGCGCCACGATCTCGCCGCCGGCCTGTCGGGTGCGGGCGACGATGGCGTCGAGGCTCTCTTTCGGCAGCAGCTGGGTGACGGGGACGCCGCCGACGGTGGTGTAGCGGGGCAGCGGCACCATGTCGTCGCCGTGCCCGCCCAGCAGCATGGCCTGGATGTCGGCGACGGAGCAGCCGATGGCCTCGGCCAGGAACGCCCGGAAGCGGCCGGTGTCGAGGATGCCCGCCTGCCCCACCACCCGTTGCGTGGGGAAGCCGCTGACCTTCCAGGCCACGTACGTCATCGCGTCCAGGGGATTGGACACCACGATCAGGACGGCCTCGGGCGAGGCGGCGGCCACCTTGGCGGAGACCTCCTTGACGATCCTGGTGTTGGCGGCCAGCAGCTCGTCGCGGCTCATGCCGGGCTTGCGCGGCAGGCCGGAGGTGATGATGACCACGTCGCTGTCGGCGGTGTCGCCGTAGTCGTTGGTGCCGATGATGCGAGCGTCCAAGCCCTGGATGGGGCCGGCCTGGTACAGGTCCAGGGCCTTGCCCTGGGGCAGCCCCTCGATGATGTCCAGCAGCACGATGTCGCCCAGGGCCTTGGTGGCGGCCCAGTGGGCGCAGGTGGCCCCGACGTTGCCGGCCCCGATGATGCTGATCTTCTTCCTGGCCATGTTCGGCTGCGCTCCTTTTGTTCACCGCGGAGGCCGCTGAGGCCGCACAGAAAACCCGTCTTCTTTTCTGGAATGACAGAATAGACCACAATGGCAGGCCTTATGCAACTTCGGCGCAGCGGCTTGTGCCGCGGCCGGGGGACAGCGTCAGCGCCGCAGGCCTCTCTCCCGGCGGAAGAAGTCCGCCGCCAGCTTGACCGTCGCCTGGTCGTCCTTCACCGCCCGGACGTAGCTGGCCAGGCATTCGATCTGCAGGTTCAGCAGGACATTGCCCTTTTCCGCCGAGGCCGGTCGGGCGTCGCCGGCCCAGTGCTCGGGGTAGTCGGCGTACCACCAGAAGCCGTTCAGGCCTGGCTTGACGTGGTCCATTCGCCCCTGGCGCTGGCCCATGCGGTCGCCCACGGCCGCCATCTTCACCAGCTCGGGGTGATGGGCCATCATGATGGACGTTTCCGACTCGCCGGCGTGCCCGCCGCCGTCGGTGTCCAGGGCTTGCTTCCACGCCTGCCTCTGCTCGTCCGTCATGCCGTCGTTGTAGTTGAACACGTATAGCTGGTACGGCTTGGGCTTCTCCAGCATGCACTGGGTGAGGAAGCGGCTCAGCCAGATGTTCCCGCCGTGGGCGCAGTAGGCGACGATCTTGGTCAGGCCGTTGCGGCCGATCTCGTCCAGGATGGCCAGCCACAGCTCCAGCATCAGCACCGGCGGGAGGGTGACGGTGCCGGGGAAGCACTTGGCCTCGTAGATCTGCCCGAAGTACCAGGGGGGGAAGACGATGGCCGGCTCGCGTTTGGCCGCCTCGGCGCAGACGTGCTGGCCGTTGATCAGGTCCGTGCCCAGCGGCATGTGCGGGCCGTGACGCTCGATCACCCCCAGCGAAAGCAGGCACACCCGCCCGCACTCCACCACCGCCTTTTCAAACTCGTCGCTGGTCAGCTCTTCCCATCGCATGGATTTCTCCTGTCCAGTTGGCACAGTGCGATTCTTCCTGCGGCGGGGGATTTGTCAAAGGCAAAAAGCCGGTGGCCGCCTGCTGCTGGGGGCCGAAGGGGGATCAAGAAAGGGCGTGCGGCGGCCCGCAATGAACCGCCGCACGCCTTACATCGGATGCAGCCGTTTGCCAGCTACTCCGAGGCGAGGATGTTCAGGTTGTTATTCCCGGCGTCCAGCCCGTTGCTGAGCCACTCGAGGTAGGCGCGCAGCGGCGAGCCGTCCAGGACGACCAGCGGGTCCTCCCCGGCCAGGGCGGCGTGGGCTTCGTCCATCAGCTCCTGCACGGTCATGGGATGCCACGTGCCGTCGGCATTCTGCAGCAGGATGGTGGCGTCGGGATCCACGAAGCCGTGCAGCACGTTGAGCTGCATGGCCGCCAGTTGGGCCGAGAGCATGTACACGGCGTTCTTGGCCCTGGCCTTACGAATCCACTGACGGAACACGCCGTAGCCAGCCGGGTCGAAGTGCCCGCCGTCGTCATCGCGGAGGTTCAGGTCCCGCAGGGCCTGGAGGTCGGCTTCGTCCATCAGGTCGCTGCCGTGCTTGCTCTGCCAGAAGCCCTTGGTGCGGGCCGTGGCCGGAGCGAGCTGGACGTTGCCGAAGTCGATGCCGGAGACGTCCTCGCCGCTGCGGGCGGTGAAGTCGGCCGGGTTGGGCGTCGTCTGGAGCCAGCGGTCCTGGAGCACCTCGCGGACGCGGTACGTGCCCGGGCCGACGTCCTGGAAGAGGTAGTAACCGTCGGCGCCGGTTTGGGTGGTCCACTGCCCGTCGTCGAACTGCCCGTCGCCGTCGGCGTCCAGGCTGAGGACGATGGTCCAGCCTTCCAGCCCGAAGGCCTCTTCGCCGGGGTCCTTGATGCCGTACACGTCGTGATCCTGGAACTTCTGGCCGGTGACGTCGATCAGCTCGAAGTTACCGATGTAGACGTCGTCGCGGTTCTGCCCGCTGCGGCCGTGGACGACGATGCCGCCGGTGGTGTGCGTCCAGCCGGGCCGCTGCACCTCCACCACCAGGTAGTCGCCCGGTCCGAGGTCGGTGAACCAGAACTCACCGTTGTCG
The DNA here is from genome assembly GCA_001303665.1 of Phycisphaerae bacterium SM23_33. Lineage (GTDB taxonomy): Bacteria > Planctomycetota > Phycisphaerae > SM23-33 > SM23-33 > SM23-33. The sequence goes on from LJUF01000029.1 coordinate 21,574, forward strand.
TCGGTGACCATGCTGCCCACCAGCTCGTCGCCAGCGCTGAGCTGCCCGTCGTGGTCCTTGTCCAGGTAGAGCTGGATCTCCCAGCCCGGCATGACCTGGTCCTCGCCGTCCATCTGGCCGTTGCCGTCGTGGTCCTCGAACTTCAGGCCGCGGATGTCGAACAGGGCAAAGTTGCCGAAGTCCAGGCCAAAGGTGTCCTGGCCGCTGAGGATCGCCGCCGGGTCGGGCGTGGTCTGCACCCAGCCGGCCTGCGGCACCTCCCGCACCAGGTAGGTCCGGGCCGCGTCCAGGTCGTCGAAGTAGTACTCGCCGGCCGGGCCGGTGCCGCCCGGGGCGTTGTCGGCGATCAGCTCGTCCGGATCGGCGGTGCCGTCTAGGTTTCGGTCCTCATAGAGCTGGATGATCCAGCCGCCCAGGCCCGGCTCGCCGGCGTCGGGCGTGCCGTCACCGTCCACGTCCTCGAACTTCCGGCCGTGGATGCTGCTGATCAGGATGTTGCCGAAGGCCAGGGCGGGCAGGTCGGCCTCGGAGACGTCCTCGCCGCTGCGGGCGGGGATGGGCGCCGGGTCGTCGCTGGTCTGGCGCCAATCGCCGGCGATCGGCTGGGCTTCCCTGACGACGTAGGCGTGGGGGTAGGAGGGCCCGAGGTCAGGGAAGCTGTAGCGGCCGGCCACGGTGGTCGTCTGGGCGACCAGCTCTCCGCCCTCGGCGAGGCCGTTGTCGTTGGCGTCCAGGAACAACCGGATCGTCCAGTCGTCCAGCAGCTCGTCCTCGGCGTCCTGGGTGCCGTTCTGGTTGTGGTCGTAGAACTTCAGCCCGCTGATGGTGATCTTCCGGAAGTTGCCGAAGTCGACCCCGGAGATGTTCTGCTCGGTGCTGATGGGCGCCGGGTCGGGCGTGGTCTGCACCCAGCCGGCCTGGGGCACCTCGCGGACCAGATAGGTGGCGGTCGCATCCAGGTCGGCGAAGGCGTAGCTGCCGTCGCCGGCGGTGCCGCCGGGGCGGTTGTCGGCGATGAGCTCGCCAGCCTGGGCGACCCCGTCATGGTTGCGGTCCTGGTACAGCTCGATGATCCAGCCGCCCAGGCCCTGGTCCTCAAGGTCGCGGAGGCCGTCGGCGCCGTGGTCCTCGAACTTGTGCCCGCTGATGCGGATGGCCCGGCGGTTGCCGAAGGCCAGGCCCGGCTCGTCCGTCTCGGAGACGTCCACGCCGCTGCGGGCGAAGATGGGGGCCGGGTCGTCCGTTGTCTGGTACCAGCCGCTATCGGCGGGCGCAGCTTCGCGCACCAGGTAGGCGTGCGGGGCGCCGGGGCCGAGGTCGTCGAAGCTGTACCGGCCGGCCACGGTGGTCGCCTCGCCGACCATCTCAGTGGGATCGGCCTGGCCGTTGTCGTCGGCGTCGAGGTACAGCCGGATCGTCCAGCCGTCCAGCAGCTCGTCCTCGGCGTCCTGCTGGCCGTTCTTGTTGTGGTCGTAGAACTTCAGCCCGCTGATGCTCATCCTCTCGAAGTTGCCGAAGTCCACGCCAGCGACGTCGTCGTCGCTGCGGATGGCGGCCGGGTCCGGCGTGGTCTGCACCCAGCCGGCCTGCTGGGCCTCGCGGACGTGGTAGGTGGCGGTGGCGTCCAGGTCGGTGAAGGCGTGGCTGCCGTCGGCGCCGGTTGCGGCGGTGGCCAGCAGCGTGTCCATGGCCTCGTCGAACTCGCCATCGCCGTCGTCCAGGTACAGGTGGATTGGCCAGCCGGCCACGCCCTGGTCTTCCTCGGCGGCCAGCACGCCGTCACCGTTCTCGTCCACGCGCTTGCGGCCGGCGATGTCGATCAGCAGGATGTTTCCGATGGCCAGATCGGCCTGCGGCTGCTCGACCTGATAGTCGCCCAGCGGCGCCTGGCCCGGGATGGCGACATGCTCCCGGCCGCTCAGCAGGACAATGTCGGCCGGGCCGGGTGAGGTCTGGCGCCAGTCGCCCGCGGGGGGCATCTGCTCGCGGACGCGGTAGACGCCCGGGCCCAGGTCCCCGAAGCTGTACCAGCCCAGGGTGGCCGGGGCCGAACTGGTGGCGGCCTGCCACTGCCCGTCGTCGAACTCGCCGTCCTCGTCGGTGTCGGCGGTCAGGATGATGGTCCAGGCGCCCAGCGCCTCGTCCTCGGGATCCTGCTGCCCGTTGCCGTTGTGGTCGTAGAACTTGATCCCGTGGATGCCCCCCAGCCGGAAATTCCCGAAGTCCACCCCGGAGGCCGAGACCATAATGGCAGCCGGGTCGTCGGTGGTCCTGACCCACCCGGCCTGCTCCACTTCGCTCACCGTGTACGTGCCGGGGCCCAGCCAGGTGAACGAGTAGCTCCCGTCGGCGTCGGTAGTGGCGCTGTCGTGGGGCGCGCCATCCTTGTACAGCCGGATCTCCCAGCCCGGCAGGCCGGGCTCGCCGACGTCCCGGACGCCGTCGCCGTCCAGGTCGTTGAACTTCATGCCGTAGATGTCGATGGCCTGGAAGTTGCCGATGGCCAGGTCGGGCTCGAGGAACACGGTCTGGGCGGGGTCGGGCGTGACCTGCCCCTCATAGGCGACGTAGATCTGCCCGCCCTCGGTAAACTCGATGTCCGGCGGCAGCGGCGTGCTCTGCATGTACCCGCTCTGCTGGACTTCGCGGACGCGGTAGATCGAGTGCCCCGCCAGCCCGGCCAGCAGGCCGTAAAAGTGGTACTCCCCGTTCTCGTCGGTGGTGGTGAAGGCCTCGTCGCCGTCCAGTTGGCCGTCGTCGTCGGCGTCCAGGAAGATGGTCCAGCCGCTGAGGCGGTTGTCCGGGCCGTCGTTGTCCACCCCGTCGCCGTCCAGGTCCTCGAACTTGTAGCCGTGGACCTGCCCCACCACCGACAGCGGCATGGCGTCCAGGCCAACGGCCCATTCCTCGAAGCCGCTCTCAGAGGGGATGTGCTGCCCGAACTCCGAGTAGAAGTACACGTAGGCGTCCGCCGTGGTGAACAGGGCCTCGGGGATGTAGACGGTCACGTCGCCCGAGCCGCTACCGGAGTTCAGGGAGGCGTCCAGCTTGAGCCAGGCGTCTCCCTGCGGGCCGGCGTCCAGGTCGTAGATCAGCTCGGCCAGCCCGCCAAAGTCCGGGTAGCCCGTCAGGTCGCCGGCCGGGGCCAGGAAGATCTGCAACGCCTCCAGTGATACCAGCGCTCCGCTCTTGGACTCGTTGATGTCCAGGAAGAACTCGCGGTACCAGCGGCCGTCGATGTTGATCCTGGGCACCTGGCTGAGGTGCAGGGCGTGGGTGTGCTCGTCGTCCTTGGTGTCGAACTCCACCACGCCGTCGGTGTTGTAGCCCCGCTCGGTGCCGTCGGCCTGCATCCGCACGAAGGTGTCGATGCGCCCGGTGCCGGTGCTCTTGGGGTCCACCTGGCGGAAGAAGGCGCCGTTGATCTCGCCGTAGGAGCCGGGGCTGGTCAGGTCCAGGGGCGAAACCGACAGCAACAGCCGCGCTTCCAGCGGCTCGAAGATCGGTTCGCAGGCGCTCAACCCCGCGGGCCGGGGCCTCGGCCTGCCCTCGAATCGGTGGTCAGAAGACGTCGCTGACATGGCTCGTACCTCCGGTGTGTGTTGGCAAATATGTTGGCGCATGCTAAGTCCGCCACGGCCCTGGCGCCGTGCATCCTCATGCTTCTGCGACCGACGGGGCCGGCTCTCGGGTGGTCGGTGCCTCTCTTTCAGAAAGCGCGAAACCGGTGTGGCGCAGTCACCTGCGGCGATGTGGGGTGACTTTGTGGCGAACCGACCAATGCCCCTCCGTGGAGTACAGCCACGATTATATCCGCAGGGCAAAATCCTGGGGGCAGGATTTGCAGAAAAAACTCGTGGCCCGGCTGCGGCGGCCGGGGCGTTTGTCAAGAGGAAAAGGCCGGGGCCGGGCCGAGTTTCCGCCCGGAGCGGCCCACTCCCTGACATCGGGTCCTCTTTTGCCTATGATTGTGCGGAATCCCCTGCGAGAATATGCCTCGGAGAAGGCGGCCGCCCATGAGGCTCCAGCGCAAGCTCGGGTTCTGGGCAGTTTTCTGCATCGCATCCGGGGCGATGATCAGCAGCGGTCTGTTTGTGCTGCCGGGCCAGGCGTTTCAATCTTCCGGGCCGGCGGTGGTGCTGGCCTACGCCTTGGCCGCCCTGCTGGTGATCCCCGCCATGCTGTCCAAGGCGGAGCTGTCCAGCGCCATGCCCAGGAGCGGGGGCAGCTACTTCTTCGTGGAGCGCAGCCTGGGCGCCCTGCCGGGCACGCTGGCGGGCCTGGCCGGGTGGTTCTCCATCGCCCTGAAGAGCGCCTTTGCCATGGTCGGCATCGGCGCCTTCGCCCGGCTGATCTGGCCCAGCGCGGAGTTGACGCCGGCGCATTGGGAACGGCTGGTCAAGGCGGTCGCGATCGGGTGTTGTGTCGTTTTCACGGGGCTGAACATCGTCAGCGTCAAGATGGCCGGCCGGGTCCAGGTCATCATGGTCGCGGGGCTGCTGGGCGTGCTGGGGCTGTTTGTCGCCGCCGGCCTGCCCAACGTCAAGCAGCACCCGAATTTCGACCACTTGATGGAGCAGGGCTGGGGGAACGTCCTGGCCACGGCGGGTCTGGTGTTCGTTTCGTTCGGGGGGCTGACCAAAGTGGCCGCGGTCGGCGAAGAGGTCCGCCAGCCCGGGAAGACCCTCCCCCGGGCGATGCTGCTGGCCTGGGCGGTGGTCTCGCTGTTCTACGTGGCGGGCGTGTTCGTCGTGGTGGGCGTGACCGACGCGGCGGAGCTGGGCGGGGGTCCCTACGGCAGCCTCACGCCCCTGAGCCTGGCCGCGGGCAGGTTCCTGGGCCGCCCCGGCGTGGTCCTGCTGGCCGCCGCCGCCATCCTCGCCTTCGTCACCACCGGCAACAGCGGCATCCTGTCGGCATCCCGCAGCCCCATGGCCATGAGCCGCGACGGCCTCCTGCCGCCGGGCTTCCAGGCTGTCTCCCGCCGCTTCCGCACGCCCCACGTCGGCATCGTGGCCACCGGCGTGTTCATGATCGCCATGATCTGGCTGCTGAACATCCGCGAGCTGGTGAAGGTCGCCAGCACCATGAAGCTGATCCTTTTCCTGCTCATGAACGTGGCCGTGCTGATCATGCGCGGCAGCAGGATTCAGAACTACCGGCCCGTGTTCCGCGTGCCGCTGTTTCCATGGCTGCCGCTGGCTGGCATCGCGGTCTACGCCTTCCTGATCGTGATGATGACGCGTCAGATGGGGCGGCTGCCGCTGCTGACGACCGTCGCCTTCGTGCTGGCGGCTGCGTTCTGGTACGTCCTGTATGTCCGCCCGCGCAGCGGCCGCGAGAGCGCGCTGGTGTACATGGTGCGCAGCGTCGTCTCCAAGGCCATCTACCGCAGCACGCTGGAGGAGGAGCTGAAGGAAATCGCCCTGGAGCGCGACGAGGTCACCCACGACCGCTTCGACCGCCTCATCCGGAGCTGCGCGATCGTGGATCTGCCCACGTCCGTTCCCGCGGCGGACGTGTTCCGCCGGGCCGCCAAGGAGCTGGCGCCACAAATCGGCATCGCGCAGGACAAGCTCTTCGAGCTGTTCCAGGCCCGCGAGGCCCAGTCCAGCACCGTCATCCAGCCGGGCGTGGCCATCCCCCACGTCATCGTCGAGGGCCGCAAGCTCTTCGAGGTCATGCTGGTCCGCTGCCGCGAGGGGATCCGCTTTTCCGCTCAGGAGGAGCCCGTCCGCATCGTCTTCGTCCTGGTGGGCTCGGCCGACGAGCGGAACTATCACCTGCGGGCGCTGATGGCCGTCGCCCACATCATCCAGGAGCACGGCTTCACCCGCCGCTGGCTGGAGGCGCCCGACGCCGAGCACCTGCGCGACATCGTTCTTCTCTCGGGGAGGCGGCGCGACAAGCCGAGCCGCTGAGCCCCGCGGCCGGCGCCGCCCGGCCCGCGGCGCCGGCGGCCTGTTTGACCTGAGTTTCGAGCTTCGCTTTGGGCGGCCGGGGCGGTTAGAATCACCGCCATGGCCGCTGGCGGAACCACCGCGCTGAGCGCTGGCGAAACCACGTCCTTGCTGGCGCTGATGCTGGCAGCGGCGATGATCGGGGGGGCGGCGTTTTCGCGGCTGCGGCTGCCGCGGATCGTGGGGTACATCCTGGGCGGGCTGGCCCTGAAGCTGGCCCTGATGGGCCTCGGCGGGGCCGGCGCGCCCGCGGCCGGCCGGCTGCTGGCCGGCAACCCCCAGGTGCTGGACTTCATCCGCAGCCTGGCCCTGGCGGTGGTGCTGTTCTCCATCGGGCTGGCCTTTGAGGTCCATCACCTTCGCCGGCTGGGCGGGTCGCTGCTGCGGGTGGGGCTGGCCCAGGCCGGCGGCGCCCTGCTGCTGACCTTCGCTG
>LJUF01000299.1 GCA_001303665.1 Phycisphaerae bacterium SM23_33
GAGCCGCAAGGAAGCGGACCCGGGGGGCGATCTCCTCCTGGTCGGCCTGTTCTCGGCCGTCATGGCCCACTTCATCGAGACCCAGCTCTGCATTGCGACCGTGGCAACCCGGCTGCACTGGTGGCTTTACGTGGGCCTGGCGGCGGCCATGCTGTGGCGGTCTGCCGGCGCGGATGAGGGGAAGGCGGGATCACCCGGAGGGCCTGCGTCCGGCGAAGACGCCGAGGTCCTCCCGGCCGCCTGGATCGGCATGGCTGCCTGCACGAGTCTGGCGATGATGGTCCTGCTCTTCGGCCTGTACCAGACGTCCCTGGGGTGGCGGGCACAAGCTCCCGCGCTGGCCCTGCTGGTGGGGAGCACCTGGGTGGGCGGCATGATCGCCTCGGCCGGTGATGCAGGCGGCCGCTTGCGAAGAAGGCTGACGGCTTTCGCCGTGAGGACGGCGGTTGCGTTCCTGCTGTTCGCGGGGGTGTATGTGCCCTGGACGAGCTGGCGGCCTCGTGCCGCGGTGAAGCTCGTCCGCTTCGCCGCCCAGCAATCGCACGCGACGAGCGTCCTGTACGCGGCGATCTTCCTGGTGCTCATCGCCTCCGCCTGGCAGGGCGCTGGCGGCCGATCCTGCGCCGGCGGCGGGGGCCGCCTCCGGAAGCTCCGCTGGGCGGTTGGCCTGGGCCTGCTCCTTCTGGCAGCGGCGTCGATCGTCCGCACCAACCTGGACGCGGCTCGGGCCGATTGCTTCGCCAAGCAGGCGCAAGTCTATCAGCAGAGCGGGCAATGGGACGCCGCCGCCGTCCTGTACCAGGAGGCCATCCGCCTTCAGCCCAGGCAGGATGAATACCGTGCCGGGCGGGCCATGGCCCTGGCGGCCAAGAAGGCCTGCCAACAGGGGGCCGGACCCGCCGCAGACCGCCTTCTGGCCGAGGCGACGAGTCTGCTGGAACGGGCCCTCCGGCGCAGCCCCCTGGACTTCCGCCACCCCCGCGCCATGGCGAAGGTGTACCAGTTCTGGGCGAGCTTGAGCGGCGGCGACGTCGAGCGGCTGGCCCGGGCCGAGATGGCCGACGCATTCTATTGCCAGGCGGCCGCTCGCATTCCCAACTACGTTCCGATCCGCAACGAGTGGAGCGGCTTGTGGCTCGAGCACGCCCAGCTTCCCCGGGCCCGAGCCATCGCCCAGGAGGCGCTGCGGGTGGATGATCGATGGGGCGCGACGCGCCTGCTCCTGGCGCGGATTCACGTGGCAGCCGGCGACGATCAGGCAGCCCTGAGGGAATTGGAGGAGGCCACCGACGGCCAGAACGTGCCGGCAGCGGCGTGGGCCGAAAAGGCCCGGGTCCTCGGGCACCTGGGCGATCTGAAGGCCGCGATCGATTGTGCCCGCAGCGCCGTTGCGGGCGAGCCGGGCAACTGCGGCTACCGCAAGAACCTGGCCTTACTATACCAGCGGGACGGGCAGATTGGCCCGGCGCTGGAGGAAGCCCGGGCGGCTTACGGCTCTGCCCCCGCGGACGAGCAGGAATCGCTGGGCAGACTCATCCGGGAGCTGACAGACGCCCAACCCCCCGGCCCCTGAACAGCCAGGCAATCCCCTCTGCGCGCACCGTGGGCGGCATGATCATTGCGGGCTCGATCCCCGTCCGGCCGCCCTCTTCAGGCGGCTCTTCGCTTCCGCACGAAGCGGCGGCGGGCAAACCACCCGACGCCCAGGCCCGTTACCCACAGCGCGGCTGTTGCCGGCTCCGGAATCATCTCCTTGGTGTTGGTGAACGAGACGGTGATGTCCTGATCCTCGTCCCAGCCCATTTCCACCACGGCGATTCTGTGCGCGGGCGCGCCCGGGCCTCCGATGGTCCGTGTGAACCACTTGGAGTGGAAGCTCCCGGGCAGCGTGGGTGTGATAACCACCGTCGGTTGCCAAAGCAGCGTGCACGTCTCGGTGATCACCATGGTTCCCTGGGCATCCAGGGTGTACGTGATGACCTCGCCGACGGCCAGCGTGCGCGTGATCGGCGACTGCTGCCCAATCTCGATGGTGTACGTGAAAACGGTGTCATCGGGGGGGATGGCTTCCTTCGCCACCCAGACGGTGCCCGACAGAGCCTGGCCGGAAAAGACAGCCAACACGGCCACAGGCCACACCAGGCGTTGTGCCTTCAGTCCTCTCATACATTCTCCCTTTCCACAGGGACGATCCCCAATCGTCCACGCCCGGCTCTGCTGCTAAGCGTAGCACCGAGCATTGCCTCCCATTTGCGGATCGGCTCCACCACCCGCAATCGGGGCTCCAAGTTTTGTAAGTATACAGCACTTCTGCGTTCTGTCAATCCCCGCTTGCACGAATTCTTCGCCCAGCCGCGATCCCCGTTCGGCCGAGGGCCTCTGGCGGCGCCAATGGGATAAGCGGGCGAATCACGCAACTCAGCGTTCCCTTGGGGCCGTTCTGCGTGCGCCCTGGGGCCGGGCTTCCGGCGGCGCCGTTTGCCTGGAGCACGGTCGGGGCCGTGGCCGGTTCCACCCGCCCTACCGCCTGGGCACGAGCTCGGCCGGGTCAGGCCCGCTCCGGGATGCCAAGCTCCTTGAGCGTGCGGCGGAGCCAGGCGAGGGACTTCTCGATCATGGGCCCGCCCTGGCCCTCGCACTCCATGGAGAGCACGCCGTTAAAGCCGTGGTCGCGGAGCATGGCCAGGCACGTGCGGATGTTGCCGGCGTTCACGCCGTCGCCGATGGCGCAGTGGCTGACGGCGATGCCCGTCTGCTTGCCGCGGACCGCGGCGGCCAGCGACTTGGAGACATCCTTGATGTGCGTGTGGCTCACCTTGGCAATGAACCGCTTGAGGAACGCTGCGGGGTCCTGGCCGGCGATGAAGGTGTTGCCCGTGTCCAGGTTCATCTTCAGGTACGGGCTGTCCACGAAGGCCAGCATCTTGGCCATCATCTCCGGCCGCGTGGTGAAGTAGCCGTGGACCTCGATGGTGACGACGACCTCATAGGCCTCGGCCACCTCCAGGATCAGCCCGTAGGCGTGCTTCATCAGGTCCATGGCCTTGGGGTCGTCGAGGCCCTCGGGCTTGTGGAGGCCGTCGGTGGTCGCGACGTTCGGGCAGCCGGCGAGCTTGGCCCAGCGAATGGAGTTCAGCACGTAGGGCACGCCGTAGGGCAGGCCGTCCTTGCCGCTCAGCGGGAAGGCCGCGTCGATCTGCGAGAAGCGCACGCCGTACTTCTCCATCTTCCGCCGCAGCAGCACCGGGTCTTCGTGGAGGGCCACGTGCGGCTGGTAGCCCAGGCCGTGGAGCCAGCTCACGCCGTCGATCACGCCGCACTCAATGTGGTGCACGTCGTTCTTCTGCGCCCACTGGAGGCAGGCCTCGAAGGTGCGATACGACGTGTTGAACGCGTCGGTGTGGAAGCCGATGGCCATGCCTCGATGCTTCTTCTTGCCTTCCCGCCCGGCTGTGGCCTCCACGCCGGCGGGGCCCGCGCAGCCGGCAGCGAGGCCCGCTGCCCCGGCCCCCAGCGCCCCGCCCAGGAAGCGCCGGCGCGACGTCTGATTCGACTCGCTCATGGGATTCGCTCCTTGATCCAGAAGGTTCGCTCCCCGGGGCATCCGGGGAATCGGGGGCCACCATACGTCAGTGGCAGGGCATGTGCAACCCGCCTTCGGCAGGCGTTTGTAGTCCCGCCTTCAGGCGGTCTTGTTGTCCCCTATGGGGGCCCAACGGGGGACCGCCTAAAGGCGGGACTACGAACGGAGATTCAGGCCTTCACGTCTTCGGCGGCGAGCTCTTGGGGCTTCTCGGCGGCCTTGCCGGCGCGCTCGGCCAGGAAGCTCATGATCGAGATGTAGAAGAACCCGAAGGCGAACATCACCAGGAACGGCGTGGTCAGGGCTGCCCGCCATCGGTAGACGCTGCCGATGGCCGAGGCCAGCATGTACACGCCGAAGAGGAACTCCACGTACGGAACGAGCTTGAATCTGCGTTTCTTGCGTTTTCGTCGGGCCAACGCCTCGGCGCGGGCCTTCCCCTGGCCATACTTCGGCGTACGGACGAACTCGCTGGGCTTGCCGAAAAAGGCCTCCAGGATGGCCTTGGTGTTGGAAACGCACAGGCCCACGCCGATGGCCATCAGGACCGGGAGGTACTTGACGGCCGTGCGCCAGTCGCCGAAGAGCTGCACCTGGCTGGCCACGTAGAACACGCTGGCCGACAGCGTCGCCAGCGTGAAGACGGTCATGTCGAACAGGCCGCGGCTCCACGTGCCGATGTCCAGCGGCACGCTCTTGAGGTAGATCGCCGGGAAGAGCATCAGCACCAGCAGGAGCATGTACAGATGCAGCGTGAAGCAGGTCAGGTGGAAGAAGGCCTCCACCTTGACCTTCAGGGGCGCCTTGGACAGGAACACCTTGGGCAGCATTTTCAAGGCGGTCTGGGCGCCGCCCTTGGTCCAGCGGAACTGCTGGGCCTTGAAGGCGTTCATCTCGGGGGGCAGCTCGGCCGGGGCCGTCAGGTCGGGCAGGAAGATGAACCTCCACCCTTTCAGTTGGGCGCGATACGACAGGTCGAGGTCTTCGGTGAGCGTGTCGTGGTGCCAGCCGCCGGCGTCGTCGATGGCTGCGCGGCGCCACGTGCCGGCCGTGCCGTTGAAGCTCATGAACCGCTCGCTTCGGTTCCGAGCGACGTGCTCCACGGCAAAGTGCCCGTCCAGGAAGATGGCCTGCGAGCGCGTGAGCAGGCTTTCGTCCCGGTTGAGATGCTCCCATCGGGTCTGGACCACGCAGACCTTGGGATCGGCGAAGAAGTGGATGGACCGCTTGAGGATCTGCGGGTGGGGGATGAAATCGGCGTCGAAGATCGTGATGAACTCGCCCTTGGCGGTCTTCAGGCCGTTGGCCAGCGCGCCCGCCTTGTAGCCGACGCGGTGGTCGCGGCGGATATACTCGATGTCGAAGCCCTCCTGGCGGGCGTCCTCCACGGCGGCCTTCGCAATGGCGGGCGTGCCGTCGGTGCTGTCATCGAGGACCTGAATCTGGAGCTTGTCGCAAGGGTAGTCGATCCTGCAAGTCTCCTCGATG
>LJUF01000300.1 GCA_001303665.1 Phycisphaerae bacterium SM23_33
CCGCCGCCTGGCCGGCTCGCAAGGCGAGTCGGTCGTGCAGCCGGAATGGTCGCCGGCGGGCGAGCTGCTGTTCATCTCGGACCGGTCGAACTGGTGGAACCTGTACCGCCCCACCACGGGCAAGCCCAAGGCCGTGGTCCAGATGGAGGCTGAGTTCGCCGGGCCCATGTGGGCGCTGCGGCCCTCGACCTACGCTTTTGCCGCCGGCGGCAAGGTCATCTGCGCGTACCGCCGCCACGGCACCGACCACCTGGCCCAGATCGATCTGGACTCCGGAGCGCTCGAGGAGATCGAGACGCCCTACAACGCCATCAGCTACATCCGCGTGGCCGACGGGGCGGCGTGGTTGGTGGCCGGCAGCCCCACGCTGTCGGCGGCGGTGGTGCGGATAGACCTGAAGACCCGCCGGATGCAGGTCGTCCGGCGGGCCGACAGCGCGCCGATCGACCCCGGCTACATCTCCGTGGCCGAGCCGATCGAGTTCCCCACCTCCGGCGACCGCACGGCCCACGCCTTGTTCTACCGGCCGAGGAACCGCGACTTCCGCGGCCCGAAACGCCAAAAGCCGCCGCTGCTGGTGATGAGCCACGGCGGGCCCACCGCCGCCACCACCGCCGCCCTGCGGCTGAAGACTCAGTACTACACCAGCCGGGGCTTTGCCGTCGTGGACGTCAACTACGGCGGCAGCACGGGCTACGGGCGGGACTATCGCCGCCGGCTGTACGGCCAGTGGGGCGTGGTGGACGTGGACGACTGCGTCAACGCCGCCTTGCACCTGGCGCGGATCGGCCAGGCCGACCCGCAGCGCCTCGCCCTCACCGGCGGCAGCGCCGGCGGATACACCACCCTGGCCGCCCTGACCTTCCGCGACGTCTTCGCCGCCGGCTCCAGCCACTTCGGCATCAGCGACTGCGAGGCCCTGGCCAGGGAAACGCACAAGCTCGAGTCCCACTACCTGGACACGCTTATCGGGCCGTACCCGCGCCGCCGCGACCTGTACGTCGAGCGCTCGCCGATCCATCACGTCGGCCGGCTGAGCTGCCCGGTCATCTTCTTCCAGGGCCTGGACGACAAGGTCGTCCCGCCCAACCAGGCCGAGCGGATGGTCCAGGCCCTGCGCGAAAAGGGCATCCCGGTCGCCTACGTGGCCTTCGAGGGCGAGCAGCACGGCTTCCGCCGCGCCGAGAGCATCCAGCGGGCCCTGGAGGCCGAACTGTACTTCTTCTCCAAGGCCTTTCGCTTCGAGCTGCCCGAGCCCGTCCAGTCCATCGACATCGAGAACCTCCAAAGCCGATAGAGCGCCGGCCGCCCCTTCAACGCCCTGGGCTGGAACGTCTGCTGGACCGCCAGGTTCGCCCGAAGAAGGGCAGCCGGCCGCGGAAACACAAGAATTGAACTCGGAGATAAGTATTGTCTCCCCAATGGCCCTAAGTTAAGGCGCAAGGCATGTCGAGAACTAACGTTGCGCTCGCATTCGGACCGTGCAGGCCCCAGTCGCAGCTCAGGTAAACAAAGACAACCCCTTATGCCTATCTTAGGGCCATTGTATTGTCTCCCTCGAATTTCCGGACGGCGGACAGGTCGCGGGGGGCTAAGGTCACGGGGCCTGGGAGTTGCAGGACCTGAAGGGGCAAGACCGCCCGGGCGCCGTTTGCGGGGTGGGCGGGAACTTTGGGGACATTCGTGCGTCAAACAGGCTTGAAACAGAGGCGCCCTGCCGCTACCATAACAGTGAGCTTAGGGCGTCGGTGCGTCAGGAGGGGCTGAAAGGCAGATGTTGGACACGCCGGTGGCCCTGGTCGAGCAGGGGGCGGGCCCCCTGGCTTTGCGGCGGAACCCTCGCCAGCCGCCGCTGTTTCCAATCCTAACGCCTCAGGCTTTAGTTATACACGGCAGGTGGTGCCGGCCGCTGCCGGCGGCGAAGGCGGCGGCGGCGAAGTGAAGCGGACCGAGGCCAGGCCTCACCACAACACCGGAGCGGCGATGCCCGGGTGGCTGCGGAGACCGGGCGGTCCTGTCGGCTGGAAGCGAGGAATTTGTCGCTTGCAAGTCAGGTGAAACCGTTTATCATAAAGTGTTGGCGGCCCAAAGGGCGCCTCGGCGCTTGGGGGGGTGCTCGAGACGCGCGCGCGGCAGGGGCTGTCGGCCCGGGACGCGCGCGGGGTTTGGGCGGTAGCTGAATGCTGGCTTGGAATGGCGGTGGAGAAAGGGTGCGTGTCCTTACCGGCGGATAAGCTTGGCTGGATGATCGTCTCATAACTGCCTTCATACGTTGAGCTTGATAAGTGGTGCCTCCAGCGCGAGCTTTTTGACAGGCGGGCTCGACCCACCCCGGGACGGCAGCATCAAGGTGAGCAGACCCAGGCTTTTGCCGTAATGGAAGGGAAGACACATGTTGGGTACTGATGTGGCACGCCACGCGGGTACGGATGTGGGGCCTCGGTTTGAATCGCTGGAGCCACGGCTGCTGCTGACGACGCTGCAGGGGGGGGAGTTTTTCGTTTACCTCAACAGCGAGGACGTGGCCATCCGCGTCGGGCTGGACTACGCCGACCCCAGCGTCGCGATCGAGTTGATGACCGAGTACAACGGGGAGATCGTGAATCTGCCCGGCGCGTATTTCGGTGATCCGGGCATGCCGGTGATTTGGGACGACGGGCAGGACATCTTCGTCATCGATCCGACGAGCGGCCTGTCGACCGGCTGGCTGGGGGCGTCGGCGACCACCCGCGGGGCGCAGACGGAGATCTGGGGCATCTACGTGGAGGGCTGCACGGTCGATACGGTGCTGACCATCGTCCGGCTGGCCAACAACAACCTTTGGGACGCGAACTTTGACCCGGGGGACATAGACCCGTGGACCGGCACCACGCCGATCGTGGACATTGGGGCTACCGCGGTGACCCGCGCGCCCAACGGCTCCGGGCCGGTGATCGTCGGGGCCGCGGAGGCCCCGATGGGGCCCAGCTTCGACATCCGCTACCTTCCGGCCTCGCCGAACACGGCCCGGCCGGTCAACCCGATGGGCGTGTTCCCCGGCGGGGACCTGTCCCCCGGCATCACCATCTACAGCGGCGCGGCCACGCCGGTGCGCGGGATCATGCTGGGCTCCAACGTACAGGCGGTCGCCGTGTCCCTCGCCGGCGGGGCGGACGTGTACGCGGTCGACGACATGGCCCTGACCGGGCAGGTCGTTTCCGACGGTCTGCCCACCGGTCTGGGGCAGGACGTGTCAGCGATCACGGCCGACTCCGGCGGGCAGCTGTATGTGGTGGACAACAGCCAGGTGGTGGCGTACCAGCCGGGCATCCTGGGCACCACGGTGACCACGCTGGCCGCCGACGCCGCCGGAACCTTCTACGCCGTGGACGAGCCCAGCCACACGCTGATGTCCTGGGCCGGCGCGGCGGCCATCGCCGTCGGCACCTCGCTGACCGACTCGGCGGAGCCGACCTTCCGCTACGATAACGTCCGGGCACTGGCTTACAACCCCAGCGACGGCGGGCTGTACGGCGTGGCCAACATCACCGACACCGACCTGTTCAAGGCGCCGGCGGCGCCGGTGCCGAACGGGCCGTTCCTGTTTCTCATCGACACCGTCGCCGGAACGGGCAGCGGGCGGGTGCTGCTCACCAACGTCAACGACATTGCGGCCCTGGCCTTCAATTCCACCGGCACCTGCTATGCGGTTGATCCGACCAGCAACACGCTGGTGAGCATTGACCCGGCCACCGGCGTGGCCACTGCCGTGGGCGTCATCAGCGCGGGCGGCCCGGTCAGCGGCGTGGTCGGGCTGGAGTGCATCGGCGACACGCTGTACGCTGCCACCGCCACCACCCTGTACCAGGTGGACCCGGCGACGGCCGTGGCCGCCGCCGTGCTCCCGCTGACCGTCAACAACGTGGACGACCTGGCCTACGACGTCACCAACCCGGGCATGATCGCCACCGTGGGCAACCAGGGCGGGCCGGTGGTGGCCCGCGTCGTGCTGGCCTCCATGCTGGCCAGCGGCGACGCCACCGGGGCCACCAGCAGGGTCGGGCCGCTGGTCGACGCCACCGACGACACCATCCTCTACCGCAACGTCACGGCGATGGACACCGACAACTCTAACGCCGTCTATGCCGTGGCCGAGGCGATCGACCTGGACCCGGCCGACTGGGCCGACACCAACAAGTACATGGTCACCATCGACCGCACCACCGGGCAGGTGACACGGGTTTCGACGTTGAGCCCCACCGTGGCCTTGACCTCGATTGCCTTCGACACGGCCGGCGCGGCCATGTACGCCTGCGACAACACCGGCAAGATCTACCAGGTCACGTGGGGCACCGGGCAGGTGACGCAGCTTTCCGACCTGGGCGGGATCGCCCTGGAAGGCATCGATTTCGTGAACCTGACCGGCACCGAGTCAATGTACGGCGTGACCGCCGGGGAGCTCTACCAGATCGACTACGCCGGCGGCACGGCCGTACTGCTGGGCGGCGTCGGCCGAGGCGACCTGAGCTCGCTGACGGCCGACCCGAACACGGCGGGGGTGTTCTGGTCGGCCAGCGTTGACGGCGGCGCCTACCGGGCGGTGAAGATCAGCCTCTCCGGCGTGCTGGTGGACGCCGACGTACTGGCGCTGCCGCCGGGTGTGGCCAGCGTGGGACTGCTGTTTGACAGCGTCGAGGCCGGCTGGGGCTACAAGGACATCCACGCCCTGGACTTCGACGCCTCGGACGTGCTGTACGGGATCGCCACGGTGGTGAACGTCGACCCGCTGAACACGGCGGATCCCGGCGTTTTCGGGCCCTACCTGGTCACCATCGACCCCAGCACCGGCACGGTCACCCAGCAGACGACCATCGATGTGGCGGACCTGTCCACGCTGGCCTTCGACTCTCTGGACACGCTGTTCGGCGTCAACCCGGCCACCGGCGAGCTGGTCACATTGGACAGGGTCACCGGGGTGACCACCGTCGTCGGGCCCCTGACCGACCTGGGCTCGGGCAACCCCATGCCGGCGGTGACCGGAATTGATTTCGTCACCCACCCCGGCACGGGCGTGGAGACGCTGTTCGCCGTCACCGACGATGCGCTGTACTGGCTGGACCCGTTGACCGGCGACGGCACGCTGATCGACTCGACGCTCCCGCTGGCGGGGCTGAGCGGCCTGGCCAACGACCCGACCGACAGCGCCATCCTGTGGGCCAGCTACGACACGGGCGCGGGCTACGGCCTGGTTCGGCTGCCCGCCAGCACCCTCGGCACCGCGGTGGTCCAGGACATGGGCCGGATCCGCGTCGCCGGCACGATGGCCGGGGCCGTCAACACCGAGGGGTCCATCGAGCTGATCGACATGGGCTTCCTGTGGGGCAACATCAACATCGCCGGCAATCTCCAGGCGCTGATCATGCGCCACGGCGGCGGGGCGATTCCCGTGCCCCCGCCCCCGAACCTGCTCACCCCGACGGACTCGGTGGTCACCGTCGGCGGGTCGCTGATTTT
>LJUF01000030.1 GCA_001303665.1 Phycisphaerae bacterium SM23_33
GGCCGCCAGCCGCGGCGGGCGACCTGGCCGCCGGGGCAGGTGGACCTGGAGTTCCGCGACGACAAACGCACCTGCGCCGACTGCCACATGCCGGTGTTGCCCGTGAGCGGGCGAAGGCCGCCCCGCGACCACCGCTGGGCCGCCCGGCGGGACCTACAGCTCCTCCAGGCGGGGGTGGACCTCCGGGCCGTCCGGGTCGGCGGCGCCGCCGACGGCCAGCGGGCCCGCCTGATGCTGACGAACCTCGCCGGCCACGCCTACTGCACCGGCAGCCGCCGCCGCGCCCTCCGCCTGTATGTAGGCCACGCCGCCGCGGCCGGCATCCCGCTGATTGCCACGCTTTCGCCCGTGCGCCCCGGCCTGCTGTGGGCCGATTGCCTGCCGGCCCTGGCACCGGGCGAGCAGAGGAGCTTCGACGTGTCCCTGCCCGCCGATGCCTCGGGGCTGGCCTACCGCCTGGTCTATCACCGCAACCACTACGACCCCGCCGCCTACACCGCCGAGATCCTCTCCGCCGCCACGCCGCTGGGCGAATGAGCGAACGTGCTGGCGGCGGGGCCGGCCCACCTGCCGAAGGCAGGCGGCCCTTGTTGTGTCATGCGTGGGGAAAGGCTTACAAAGGACGTGATGCGTTCCGCTCGAACACCCGAGCGGCCTGCCGCATCTTCGAGATGACGTCCACCTGGAAGGGGCATCGCTCCATGCAATCGCCGCACTCCAGGCAGGCCGAGGCGCCGGCGGGCAGGGCGGCGTACTCTTCGGCCAATGCTGCGGAGACCCCGTGACGAGCGCTGTCGCTCAGCCGTATCGTCTTGCCGACGTCTATGCCGGCCGGACACGGAAGGCAATGATTGCAGTACACGCACCGGCCCTGCGTGTCCCGCTGGAACCGGCCGACGACGGCGGAGAAATCCCTTTCCTGCTCCGAGGCATCCAGATACGCCAGGGCGGCCTCCAGCTCGCTGGGGTCTTTCACGCCGGGCACGACGGTGGCCACGGCGGGCTGGGAAAGGGCGTAGCTGAGGCACTGGACGGGCGTGGGTGGGACTGCCGTGCCGTTCTGAAGCAGCGAGCCCCCCGCGAAGGGCTTCATCGCGATCAGGCCCACACCCTGGGCCGCGCAGGCGTGGTAAAGCTGCTTCCGCCCAGGCGTGGCGTCGCCGGAAAGGTTCAGGCTGTGCATCAGGACATCCACTACCCCGCTGGCGACGGCCTTCGAGGCGACCGGAACCTGATGGCCGCTCAGGCCGATGAAGCGGGCCTGGCCCTCCCTTTGCAGCCGCACCGCCAGCTCGCCCAGCCCGCCGGGGCCCATGACCCGCTCGTAGTCGGCCTGCTCGTCACAGTTGCTCAGGAAGGCCACGTCCACGTATTCGGTGCCCAGGCGGCGGAGCAGGTCGTGGAACAGCTCCTCGCACTCGCGGACGTCGCGACTCCTGCGGTACTGCCCGTCCTGGACGGCCGAGCCCAGATGCCCCGTGATCAGAATCTTTTCACGCAGCCCCTGGAAGGCCGCGCCAAGGTTGTCGAGATAGTGCGGCTGGGCGAAGAGCACGTCGAAGTAGTTGACCCCGGCCGCGACGGCCTGGCGGACCACGGAAACCACGGTGCCGCGAGGCACGTCGAGGAGGTATTCGGTCCCCAGCCCGATGACGCCGACGGTCAGTCCCGTCCGGCCGAGTGTGCGAGTCTGCATGACGAGTCCTCCCATGCCCCGGCTTCAAGCCGCCCCGTGGTCGAACCTGAAGCCGTTGGCAAGACCGGCGACGGGATCCTCGAAGCCGTCCTGGTTTCGGGTCGCCGTCGGGGGCCGGCCGGTCTAGGCCCGGGCCGCGTCGCTCGACTTGCCTTCGCCCGACCGGCTGGCAGCGCGAAAGGTTCGTCCAGGCACAACGCGCCGCCCCAGGCGACTGGGCGGGCGCTGAACGGGACTGAACACGCAGCAATACGGGCCCGGGGCGACACAGCACCGCCGAGGGCCGGGCGACATCCTAGCGAGTCAGGAGACCATTACTACTAGCGCGCCTCCGCGGGCGACGGCTCTCTCGGACCCAGCTCTATGGAGGTCTTCGCGCCGCGGCTGCGAAGAAGCTTCGCGACGGCCTCGTGTGGCTGGTGAAACGTGAACTGTCTTGCCATGTCGAGGGGCGTCTGCCCGCGGCTGTCCCGGGCGTTGACGTCCGCCCCGTTCGCGATCAGCAACTCCGCGATCTGTGCGTGCCCGCCCCAGGCCGCCTCGTGCAATGCCGTCGTACCAGCCTGGCTCCTGGCGTCCACGGAGGCGCCCCTTTCCAGAAGCAGCTTCACGACCTCGTCCCGCCCCCCGAAGGCCGCGTAATGCAAGGGCGTCCAGCCTTCCTCCAGAAACGTGTCTGCCTTGACGTTCACGGCTATCCCTTCGGCCAGGAACTTCCGGAGGCCTTCCAGGTCCCCGCGGTTAGCGGCCCTGTGTATGTTGTCCGGGTTGTGGGCCTCCTGCACGGCGTCGCCCACGAGGGCGGCGGGTTCAGGGCGAGGTGCTCTGTTAAACACCCGATGGCCCTGGAACGTGACCTGCTGCAGCACGTTGCCGCCGCCGTATGCCCTGCTGATCGCGGTGAGCGTGATTTCATAGCTTGCCGTCACGTTGTCCTCTGAGACAGCATGTATCCTCACGGTGCCGAGGGCTGTCCCCGGCCTCAAGTCCCAGAACCGTCTGCCCCAGTAGCTGTGGTAAGTGACGCGGACATCGTCCTGCCCGACATCCAGCACTGTTCCCACCTGCAGCTTAGCCATCTCCAACGTCAACGACTGATCCCAGCCGTGTGCCGTTGTGACCGTGGAGTGCGGACAGCCGCGCCTGACTTCCAGCACGTCCCTGTCGGAGCCGGCGCCGAGGCCCAGGTACCAAAACTTGCTAAGCCTACTTTCTCGCCGGACGATCTTCGTGTCCGGCACGTAGGCTGCAATGTCGTACGGCCGCGCCCTCTCGTGGAAGAAGAAGTACCAGATCGCCCCGGCGCCGAGGATCGCCACCAGCAGCAGCACTGCCAGCCCGATCCAAAGTACCCATTGATCAAGACTGCCCCGATGTCGAGATCCAGGCACAATCTCATCATATCATGGTTGCCACGAAGGAAAGTGGACACGCTACTTTCCGCGAGAAAAAAGAAAAGCAGGCTGGGGCCTCTTGAAAAAACGCGGCCGAAGCACCTCGCGGCTGCGGGAAACCGGGTCTGAGGCCGATCGGAGCATCTGCAAGCTCTTTGTTCTCGTTCGCGCTGTTCGCGGCTCGATACTTTCTGAACGTGAACGGTCCCGCCTGTCCCATTTTCTTCCGCTGCCTACTCCAGTCCAGCCGAGTAGAGCTTGACCAGGTCCCGGGCCGTCTCGGTGGGCAGGCGGAGGGAGATGCGGAGCTCGGCCCCGTCGGCCCCCGCGCCGGCGGCAAAGGGCAGCTCGGAGGCGATGTCCACCGGGATGATCCTCCCGCCGGTGGCGGCCTTGACCGCCTTGAGCAGCACCTGGAGGTTCTTTGCATTGACCACGGCGGTGCCGACCCGCCTGGGCGGCAGCATGGCCAGGGCCTTGGCGACGGCGGGCTCGCCAGCAGCCCCGCGGTTGGGGGGTCCGCTACATTGGCGGGCCAGGGAATCCTATTTTTCCGCCACGTTCAGGATGTACGGCCGCGGGCCGACGCCTTTCTCCTTGACGCTGTACAGCCGCCGGAAGCCGGCCCGTCCCAGCGTCTCGGTGTAGTCCTCCCACGTCCAGATGCAGGCGTCCAGGACCGATGCGATCTCGATGCGGACGGCCCCGTGATCGTCTACCACGTGGATTCGGTTCCCCAGTATCCCGTCCGCCGTCTTCTCCCTTGTGACAATCGTCGTCAGCCGGATGCCGTCCTTCTGGTGCAGCGGCAGCGCCTCGAAACGCCCCTCCAGTTCGAGCGACTGCTGAATCATGCGTTCCCTGTCGTCGTCCCGGGACCACTGGTGGGCGCCCTGGAAGATGAACTTCCCGCCCCGCTTGAGGGCGGCGCAGATTCCCCCAGCCGATGCGGACAGGGCCCTGCGCGTGGTGATCCAGGCGAAGGCGTCGTTGTAGACGCAGTCGTACTTCCGCCGGCAGGTCCGGCCGAGGGTCTCCCAGCGCGAGCGGAAGAACCTGATGTCGAGCCCCTCTTCCCGGGCCAGTTGCGAGGCCCGCCTGACGGCGAAGCCGCAGCCGTCGCAGCCCTCGACATCGTATCCCATCTCCGCCAGCAGTATCGTCTTCCATCCCAGGCCGCAGGAGCAGTCGAGGATCGAGCGGACGCCCAACTTCGGCAGCAGCGATGCCAGGGCTCGGCGGGTGCCCTCCTTTTGCCTCCTGAATTCACCCTGCCACTGCTCCTTCGTGAACCAGGTCCACCTCCAGATCGTATCCCAGGCCTTGGCCCCGGTCCGGGTCGTGATTTTCGGGCTGTTACCCATGTGCGGTTCTTCTCGGCGCCAACGCTTCCGGCATGAGCGGCGCCGGGCCGCGAGGCGTGGGGGTGGTGTTCCCGCTGCTACTCCAGGGCGGCCGAGTAGAGCTTGACCAGGTCGCGGGCCGTCTCGGTCGGCAGGCGGAGGGAGATGCGAAGCTCGGCCCCGTCGGCCCAGATGCCGGCGGCAAAAGGCACCTCCGAGGCGATGTCCACCGGGATGATCTTTCCGCCGGTGGCGGCCTTGATCGCCTTGAGCAACACCTGGAGGTTCTTGGCATTGACCACGGCGGTGCCGACCCGCTTGGGCGGCAGCATGGCCAGGGCCTTGGCGACGGCGGGGTCCCGTGCCAGCCGGCCGGAGCGCTTCGCGGCCGACTGCATCGCCTTTGTAAGGAAATCGCTGCCCCCGCCGAGGGTGATCACCAGCGTCTTTTCGTCGGCCTCGGCCACCAGCAGGCGAAGGCTTTCGCTGGCCAGCAGGAGATGCATCTCCTTTTGGTTCCGCTCCGAGCCGGCGGGGGCTTTCAGCGTGATGGCGTCGGCGTCCTTGCCGCCCCGCCGGACGGCCTCGCCTTCGTACTTCACCAAGACCTCGCCTATCGTCTGGTCCTTGCTGGTCCCCAGAGCCTCGCCGGCGACGGCCGTGAACTCCGCCAGCAGCTTCCGCGTCTCGCCGGCCGAGGCGCATTCCAGCACGCAGGCCATTCGGGCCATGCCCCCCTCGCCCGAAACCGTGCCGAAGTAAAGCTGCACCGACCTGATCTGCTCGCCCAGCCCCAGCGCCGCGCGCCGATATCTGGCCTTGGCCTCTTCCGGCAGCGACTTCAGCGGCTCCTGGGAGAGGGCCGTTTCGACCCGGCCGGCGGCCCATTCCTTAGGTGGCCGCGGCTGGTTCACCCGGCTCAGGGCCAGCACGTAAGGCATGTTCGGCAGGCGGTCGAACGGGTTGCCCTCGGCGGCCTTGCAGGCGGCCAGCGCCTTGCCCAGCATGCTGTCCGGCCGGAAGCTGCACCGCAGCTCCGCCAGCAGGCCCTGGCTTTCGAAGCGCAGCCCGAGGGCGAAGGCGTCCATCTGGTTGAGGGCGTCCCCGAAAGGCCCGGCCGCGCCCGTGACGGTCGCGAACGCCCGCATGAGCCTCACCCGGGCGGGCATCTGGGCGCCCTCGGCCGGCTCGAACCTCTTTTGCAGGGCGGCGATCGCCGCGGCGAGGGTCGGCCCGCCCTTTGCCGGGTCCATCCACACGGTCACGTCGTTGTCCGCGATGAAGGCCTTGTCGGCGGCCGAGAGGCGCTTCAGGACGGATTCGCCGCCGGCCTGCCCCGGCGGGGGTAGGCCGGCCGCCACCGCCCGCACGGCCTGGAGGTTGGCCCCGAGCGCGACGTGAGCGCCGGCCTGAAGGCAGTAGCGAGGATTCTTGTCCTGGCCCTCGAACTGGACCAGGTCGCCCTGGGTGGTCGGCTTGCGGAGGGCGAACATCTCGGCGGGGTTGCGGCCGGGGATCAGCATCACCAGCGGCAGCCGGCGGCTGGGCAGCGGCTTGCCCTGGCGGATGGCGGCGGCCAGCTCAGCCGGCTCCAGCCCGTATTGCTTGAGGTCGAGCATGACGGCGGCGAAGCCGCCTTCGGGGTTGAAGCCCTTGCCCATCTTCGTCTGGGACTGCATCAGCTCCAGCACGGGGGCGGGCAGGACCGGCTCCTCGGGCGAGCCCAGCAGCTTCACGAAGGCGTCGAACTTGGCGGCGGTGGCCCCGGCGCCCGTCACGACGGCAAAGCCGGTGCACCCCGCCGGCACGCGCTGGAGCACGTCCAGCTTCGCCGGCGCGGCCGCCTGGCCGAGCACGGGCGAAGCCCCCAGCGACGGCAGAATGGCGAAGGCGGCAGCCAGAACTACTCTCTTGAGCATCTCGCACTCCTTGCTAACGACCCAGGTGGCGCGCGGAGCTTCCCGGCCACTATACGAATCCGGCCTCGGCCGTGTCAACGCGACCTGCTGCAAGGGGGGCACATTGAGAGAACGGCCGCCGACCGTGGGCTGGCGCCGGCGCCCGCCAATGGCGGCGCCCGGCCGGGGTCGTCGGAGGAAGCTGTCCTCTTGGCTGCCATCGCTGCCCTTTCGGGACGGAAGTCCCCGCCGGTCTCCCCCATTCGCTCTTATTATTCGGCCGGCGGCATCGTCGGGCCAACAATTTTGCCTCGCCAGCCCGACACCGACTGGCGGCTAGGTTTTCGGGGCCCGGCGGCGGAGGCGGAACAGCAGCCGGATGGGCACCTCCGCGAAGGGCAGGCGGGCGCGGATTTCGTTCAGCAGGTAGCGGCGATAGCTGTCGTCGAAGGCGGCCAGGTCGTTCACGAACAGCACCAGCGTGGGCGGGGCGGCGGCGATCTGGGTGGCGTACAGGATCCGCCCGGGGCGGGCGGACTGGCCTCGCCGGGGGGCGTGGCGGGCGGTGATGGCCTGGATGACCTCGTTGAGCCGGCTGGTGCTCACCCGCTGCCGCGCCTGCTCGACCAGGTCCCCCGCCAGCTTGACGGCCTCTCGGACGCCCATCCCCGTGGTGGCGCAGGCAATCACGATCGGGGCGTAGGACAGCTCCGGCATCGCCCCGGTCAGGTAGGGGGCGTACTCTTCCCGGTCGGCCCGGTCCTCGGCCAGGTCCCACTTGTTCAGCACCAGCACGGTGGGCTTGAACAGTCCGCTGATGTATCCGCCCAACTGCTTGTCCACGCGCCCGACCGGCTCGGTGGCGTCGATCATGAACAGGACCACGTCGGCGCGGCGGATGCTGCGCAGGGCGCGGTGGAGGCCGTAGTATTCGACGTCGTCGGCGAGCTGGCGGCGCTTGCGGATGCCGGCGGTGTCGATGGCCAGCAGCGTCCGCCCCTCCATCTCGACCTGCACGTCCACGCTGTCGCGGGTGGTGCCCGGGACCTCCGAGACGATGACGCGCTGGGCCCCGGCCAGGGTGTTGATGAAGGTGCTCTTGCCGACGTTGCGCTTGCCGACGATGGCCAGCTTCATGACCGGCTCGGGGGGGCGCTGCCGGCCGAGGGGGCCGAGCTTCCCGGCGACGGCCTGCAGCAGGTCCTCGGTGCCGCGGTGGTGCAGGGCCGAGACGGGCATGGGCTCGCCGGCCCCCAGGGCGCTCAGCTCGCCCAGTTCGACCCGGGTGTCGGGGGCGTCCACCTTGTTGGCCACCAGGATGACCGGCTTGTTCTGGCGCCGCAGCATGCGGGCGGCGGCCCGGTCCAGCGGCTGCACGCCCGCCTGGGCGTCCACCACGAACAGGATCAGCTCGGCCGAGGCCACGGCATACTCGATCTGCCGGGCGACCTGCTCGGTGAGGTCGTTTCCCTTGCCGGTGGCGGGCTGCGCGGGCGAGCGATCGCGTTTGGCGGCCGCCACGAACCCGCCCGTGTCGAGCAGCTCGACGTATCCGTCCGCCAGCGGCACGGGCGCGATGATGCGGTCGCGGGTCACGCCGGGGACGGAGTCGACGATGGCGATCCGCCGCCCGACCAGGCAGTTCAGCAGGCTGCTCTTGCCGACGTTGGGCCGGCCCACGATGGCCACAATGGGCAAAGGCATGCAGGATGTTTTACCTGTTCGCCGCCGCGCGGGGAAGTGGTGCCTTGGCCGGCTTGGCCGCTCAGCCGCCGGCCGCGCCGACCCCGGGTGTTTCGGAGGCGCTAGAATGATATGAGTGAAAGGCGATTCAGGGGTTTGGAACCTCTGATCGGCCGCTCGAGCGGATGTGGGTCTTGCTCCTTTCCCCGCATCCGCTCCTTTTGCCCCGGCGGCCGGCGGTGCCGCTCACAGCGCCCGGAAGACCAGCAGCATGGCGTTGGCGATGGAGAAGTAGATGAGCACGCCGGTCACGTCCATGATGGAGGCCAGGAACGGCCCGCTGGTCACGGCCGGGTCCAGCCGCATCCGCTTGAACAGCAGCGGGATCATCCCCCCGATGACGTTGGCGAACAGGACGGCCACGGCGATGCTGATGCCCACGGCGGCGGCCTTGGCGGCCAGTTCGCGACCGACGATGGGCGCGGCCCGGCCGAGGGTCAGCATCAGCAGGGCCGCCCCCACCCCCAGCACGCCCAGGCTCGCCCCCAGGGTGCTGCCCAGCACGAGTTCGCGCCCCAGCACCAGTAGCCAGTCGCTCGGGGCCATCTCGTGGACGGCCAGTCCGCGGATGGCCAGCCCCGCCATCTGCGACCCGGCGTTGCCGGCGGTGGCGTTGATCAGCGGCATGAACAGCACGATCAGGGCGAACACCCGCAGGTCCAGCCGCTGCTCGAAACCCGTCAGCGCGGTGACGGTCAGCAGCTCCGCCGCGAACAGCAGCACCAGCCACGGCAGCCGCTTGCGGAGCATCTCGTGGAAATCGGTGGCGAAGTAGGGCTCCTCCAGGGCCGTCACCGCCACCATCTTGTGGAAGTCCTCGGTGTCCTCCTCCTCCTGCACGTCCATGACGTCGTCGTGGGTGACGATGCCCACCAGCACCGCGGCCTCGTCCACCACCGGCAGCGCCACCTCGTCGTACTTCTTGAAGATCTCCACGGCCTCCTCGCGGTCCTCGTTGGCCGACAGGTATACGGGATGGCGGTCGATGATGTTCCCGACGCTGGTGCCGGGATCGGCCAGGACCAGGTCCTCCAGCCGGACCCCATCCACCAGCTTGCCTAGCTCGTCCACCACGAACAGCATGTTCAGGGTTTCCTTCGTCGGGGCCACCCGACGGATGTGGTCGAGCACTTGCTGCACGGTCCAGTTGGCCTTGACGGCCACGAACCGCGGGGTCATCAGCCGGCCGATGGAGTCCTCCGGGTAACGCAGCAGGTCGATGGCGACGGCGCGCTGGTCGCGGCTGAGGGTTTGCAGCAGGCGGGAGGCGACGTCCTCGGGAAGGTCCTCCAGCAGCTCCGTGCGGTCGTCGGGGGGCATATCGTTGAGGATGGCCGCCAGCGCCTCCCCGGAGAGGATCTCAAGCAGCCTCTCCTGCTGCTCGAGCTCCAGGCCGGCGAAGACGTCCGCAGCCTTGTCCCGCGACAGCAGCCGAAAGACCACCCCCAGCTCCTGGCCCTGCAGTTCGCGGGTCAGCTCGGCCACGTCCGCCGGGTCCAGGGCGGCCAGCGTCTGCTTGAGCGTGGCGAATTGCTTCTGCTCGATGAGCTCGCGGATCTCCGGTTGGATGGCGTCGTGGAGCATCGGCTTTGCCCTTTGCCGGCGGGGGGCCCGCAGCCGCCGGGCGGCGAACGGTGCGGCCATTTTGGGCGGCAGCCGGCCAGCCGTCAACGCCTTTCGCTGCCCGACTAAGAATGTTGACCTATTCAGACCACAAGGTTTATAATATGTTAGCGCTGGATTTGAGGCTGGCTTTGCAGTTGCCGCACGCCTGTTTGGCCGCCAGAGTAGGCACCCGCCGGGCGCCGGTGTCCCGGCCGGCAGCCGCGCCCTGAAATGGTGCGGGGCGAAACGCTTGCCTTCATCCGTACGTTATCCCGCCTCAGGAAAGTGCGTTTGGGCTGGGTGCAGCCTACCCCCGCACACGCAGCGGCCCGGCCGGAGCGGATGTGTGCCGAGCCCGGGCCATGCTGGGAGAATGACAGGCAATCACAAGGTCCCAACTCGGTAGTCCAGCGAACCGAGGTCCGTGAGATTCGCGGACGGGGAGGACCCATGGGCAAGAAAAGAAGGCTGCTCGGCGAGATCCTGGTGGAATGGAGCATCGTTACGGAAAAGATGGTCGAAGAGGCCCTGGCCCATGCCCGGAAGGAGGGCATCCGCATCGGAGAGGCCCTGGTGGCCTTGGGGCTGGCCGATGAGGAAGACGTCACCAAGGCCCTGGCCACTCAGTACGACATGGAATACGTTGACCTGGAGCGCCAGATGCTCGTCCCCGGGCTGCTGGAGGAGGTCCCCGAGGAGATCATCCGCAGGCACCTGGTCCTGCCCATCAGCAAGGAGGGCAACCGCCTCAAGGTCATCATTCCCGACCCCCTGGACCTGGAGACGCTGGACCTGCTGCGTTTCCGACTGAATTGCGAGATCGACTGCGCGCTGGCGTCCAAGACCAGACTGCGGAGCTTCATTGAGCGGTTCGTGCGCTCGGACGTCAGCATCGACCAGGCAGTCCACCAGCTGGAACGTGATGCGCCCGAAGAGATTCGAGCCGGTACTCCCGACGAGAAGGACGCCCAGGCCGCGCCCGTCATCCGCCTGGTCCAGATGCTCATCACGGAGGCGGTCAAGGCCCGGGCCAGCGACATCCACATCGAGCCGATGGCCAATCGGATTCGCGTCCGATACCGCATAGACGGCATGTGCCGCGAACGCAGCAACCTGCCCAAGCGCATGCAGGGGCCCGTTATCAACCGCGTCAAGATTATGTCGGGCATAGACTTGGCTGAAAAACGGCTGCCCACGGATGGGCGCATCCGGCTGGTCATCGGGGGGGAGGACATTGACTTCCGCGTCAGTTGCCTGCCCGGATACCACGGCGAGAGCGTTGTTTTGCGTATCCTGCGGACCGAAAGTGCCAAGATGGGGATTGGCTCCCTGGGCTTCGAGCAGGACGACCACGAGCGGTTTCAGCGGATCATCAAGCGGCCCAACGGCGTTTTCCTGGTAACCGGGCCCACGGGTTCGGGCAAGACCACTACCCTGTACGCGGCCCTGAACGAGCTGAATCGTCCCGACCGGAAGATCCTCACGGCCGAGGACCCGGTGGAGTACAATTTCAGCGGGATCAATCAGGTCCAGGTGAAGGAGGAGATCGGCCTGACCTTCCAGCGGATCCTGAGGGCGATGCTGCGGCAGGCTCCGAACATTATTCTCGTTGGCGAAATCCGCGATTTGGCGGTCGGAGAGGTCGCGATTCAGGCCGCGCTGACTGGACACCTGGTTTTCAGCACACTTCACACCAACGATGCACCCAGTGCAGTCACGCGTCTTATCGATATGGGCATCAAGCCGTTCCTGGTGGCCAGCTCCGTCCAAGCGGTGATGGCCCAGAGGCTTGTGCGGGTGATCTGCACCGAGTGCAAGGAGGTTGACCCAGCCCCGGACGCGAGGCTGCTGAAGGTGCTGGGGTTCAGCGCGGACGAGCTGGCGAAGGGAAAGATATATCGTGGAAAGGGTTGCGCTGCTTGCGATGGGTCGGGCTACCGCGGCAGGACGGGCATCTTTGAGTTGATGGAAATGAGCCATGCCCTGGCCGAGCTGGCTATGGAGGGGGCGGCGCTGAGCGAACTTCGGCGCGAGGCCCGGGCGGCCGGCATGCGGCCGCTCTTGGCGGATGGCCGAAGGAAGATCCTCAATGGCATCACCACTCCGGAGGACCTGGTGCGGATTGCCCAGGTGTCGGAATTGACGGAATGAGTTACCTGGTACGCAAGCGGTTTTTTGGGAATAGGTTAAGATGGCAGCGCCCGTGCCGTGGGAGTGTTTTGGCCTGCCCGGCGGGCGGGAAAGAGCGAATAATTCAATGCAGGAAGCGAAGGGAACATCATGGCCACGTTACACATTGACAGATTGCTGGAAACGTGTATCAAGCGAGACGCCAGTGACTTGCATCTGCACGTGGGGCGTCCGCCGACGCTTCGGCTGCACGGCCGCCTGCGGCCGCTGGAGACCAAGGTCCTGGAGCCGGAGGACACCGTCGGGCTGATGAAGGCCATCACGCCGGAGCGGTCCCAGCAGGAGCTGCAGGAGGAGGGCGGCACCGACTTCGGCTTCGCCTTTGGTGATGCTGGCCGGTTCCGCGTCAGCGTGTTTCATCAGCGGGGCAACATCTCGCTGTCGCTGCGGTTGATCCCCTCCCGACTGTTCAGCTTCGAGGAAATCGGCCTTCCGGAGGCCTCCGTCAAGGCCTTGTGCCGCAGGCCCAGAGGAATCTTCCTGGTGACCGGGCCGACCGGCTCGGGAAAGACCACCACGCTGGCGACGATGGTCAACTACATCAACGAGAACTTCGACAAGCACATCATCACCGTCGAGGACCCCATCGAGTACTACCACCCGCACAAGAAGTCGATGGTCAACCAGCGTGAGGTGGGGGTGGACGTACCCAGCTTCTCCGAGGCCCTGCGGCGGGTGCTGCGGATGGACCCGGACGTGATCCTGGTGGGCGAGCTGCGCGACCTGGAGACGATCGAGTCGGCCCTGCGGGCGGCCGAGACGGGCCACCTGGTCTTCGGCACCCTGCACACCACCAGTGCCCAGGGCACGGTCACGCGGATCGTGGACCAGTTCCCGGTGAACCAGCAGGAGCAGATCCGGATCCAACTGGCCGCGACGCTTATCGCGGTGCTGTGCCAGGCGCTGCTGCCGCGGATCGACGTTCGGGGGCGGGTCGCGGCGTTCGAGTTCCTGGTGGTTACCAGCGCGATTGCGAACCTGATTCGCGAGAACAAGGTGTACCGGATTCCCTCCTCCATCCAGACGGGCAAGAAGTTCGGCATGCAGTTGCTGGACGAGCACCTGTTCCGGCTGTTCGCCGAGGGCAAGATCGACTCGGAGAACGTGCTGGACTTTGCCCAGTCCCCGGCGTCGGTGCGGGACAAGATGGAGGCCTTCAAGAAGGGCCAGATTGCCATGCCGGAAGAGCCCATCGCGCCGGGCGAGGAAGCGGCCTGAGGGCCGAAGCTGGGAGTTTGCCATGCCGACGGTGATGGAAGTGCCGATTGACGAGCTTCGCGGCCGGCCGCTGGGGCGGATCCTGGTGAAGATGGGCAAGGTCCGCCGCGACCAGGTCCACGAGGCCCTGGAGATTCAAGAGGCCAAGGGCGGGCCGCTGGGGCAGATCCTGCTGGACCTGGGCTACGTTCAAGCGGACGCGCTGACCCTGGCCCTGGCCTTCCAGGCCGGGATGGAGTACGTGGACCTGTCGAAGACGGACATCCCCGAGGAGGTGATCAAGCAGGTCCCGGCGCAGATGGCCAAGGCCTACAAGATCGTCCCGGTGGAGTATGACCAGGCGGGCAACCACCTGACGGTGGCGCTGGCCTCGGCGGACAACTTCCGGGCCACCGACGACCTGCAGATGCTGATGGGCTTTCGGGTGACGGCCAAGATCGCCGGCCCGGAGGAGCTGGAGCGGGCGCTGCAGAAATACTACGAGGTGGAGCCGGAATCCATCGGCGAGTTGCTCAACCAGCTGGCGGAGGATCAGCAGTTCGCGGGCATGGAGAACCGCGGCGAGAGCATCGACCTGGACACGATCAAGGAGATGGCCGAATCCAGCCCCATCCGCCGGCTGGTGAACATGGTGCTGCTGCAGTCCATTCGCGACCGCTCCAGCGACGTCCACTTCGAGCCGTTCGAGGACGAGTTCAAGATGCGCTACCGCATCGACGGGCACCTGTACGAAATGATCCCCCCGCCCAAGTCGATCGCGGTGGCCATCGCCAGCCGGATCAAGGTGATGGCCAACCTGGACATCGCCGAGCGCCGGGTGCCGCAGGACGGGCGCATCGAGCTGGTCGTCAACGGCCAGCCGGTGGACCTGCGCGTCAGCGTCCTGCCGACCATGTTCGGGGAGAGCGTGGTGCTGCGCGTCCTGGACCGCAGCCAGGTCAGTCTGGACCTGGAGCGGCTGGGATTTCGCGACGACGACCTGCGGGTCGTCCGGCAGCTGATCCGCCGCCCCAACGGCATCATCATCGTCACCGGCCCCACCGGCTCGGGCAAGACCACCACGCTGTACTCGGGCTTGAGCGAGCTCAACGACGTGGCGGTCAAGATCCTCACCACCGAGGACCCGGTGGAGTACGACATTGACGGCTTGATCCAGGTTCAGGTCAACCCGGAGATCGGGCTGACGTTCGCCCGCTGCCTGAGGCACTTCCTGCGGCAGGACCCCGACATCATCCTGGTGGGAGAGATCCGCGACCTGGAGACCGGGGAGATTTCGATTCAGGCCTCGCTGACCGGGCACCTGGTGTTCTCCACGCTTCACACCAACGACGCCCCCTCGGCGGTTGCCCGGCTGCTGGACCTGGGGCTGGAGCCGTTCAAGATCACGGCCACGCTGGAGGCCATCGTGGCCCAGCGGCTGGTGCGCTGCATCTGCCCCCGCTGCAAGGAGGAGTTCATCCCCACCGCGGACATGCTGTGGGAGCTGCAGTTGCGGCCGGAGGACGTGCAGGGCAGGGTCTTCTACCGCGGCGGCGGCTGTGAGTACTGCCGCGGCATCGGCTACAGCGGCAGGACGGCCATCTTTGAGATCATGGTGATTGACGACGAGATTCGCGAGCTGATCATGCAGCGTTCCAGCACGAACGTGATTCGCGAGGCCGCCCGGCGGCGCGGCATGCGGACGCTGCGCGACACCGGGCTGCTGGCGATTTACGACGGCGTGACCACCATCGAGGAAGTGGTCGCCCAGACCATCTACGAGGAGATGTAGTAGCGGCAGGCGGGTGGCGCCGGGCCGGCGGGCCCGGGGCCCCAGCACAGGAGCAGGAACATGCCAAGCTTTCAGTACGAAGCCATGAACAGCGTCGGTCAGGTGGT
>LJUF01000301.1 GCA_001303665.1 Phycisphaerae bacterium SM23_33
CAGGCCCGGTACACGCTGGCGTAGCGCTCGGGAATGAGCTTCAGCTCACCGTCCAGCAGCGGCTTCAGCGCCAGCCCGGCCAGCGAGTTGACCGGCACGTCGGTGCCTTCGATGAGGCCCCCGTCAGGCAGGGCGGGGATCTGCTTCTTGACGGCGACGAACCACTGGTCGGACAGGTAGGGCTCGATGGGCACGTGGGAGCGGTAGCTGTGCCCGACCTCGTGCGTGTACGGGCGGATGTCTTCCAGCAGGCCCTGGTTGCGGAACCAGTCGACCACGGCCTGGCGGGCCTCGAAGCGGTCCATCCCCAGCAGGGACTGGGCCTCGGGGGTGGCGGCGTCGTCCCAGCCGTACCGGTCGCTGATGCTGCCGTCCGGGGCCAGGACGTTGATGACCGGCAGGTTCTGCCGCTGCCCGATCTCCCAGTCGGAGGGGTCGTGGGCGGGCGTAACCTTCAGGAAGCCGGTGGAGAATTCCGCCTTCTCGTCGCCGCTGTCGGCGCCGGGCAGGACCACGTGGGCGTCGGCCACGATGGGGATGACCCTGCCCACAATGGGCAGGCGGACCTTCCTGCCCAGCAGGTGTTGGGCCCGGGGGTCGGCGGGGTTCATGGCCACGGCGGTGTCGCCCAGCATGGTCTCGGGGCGGGTGGTGGCGACGGTGACGTGCTCGACGGTCCGCCCGCCGATCTTGACCGGCTCCACCAGGGGATAGCGCAGGTACCAGAAGTGGCCGCTGACGGTCTCGTACTCGACCTCGTCGTCGGCCAGCACCGTCCGGGTGGCCGGATCCCAGTTCACCAGCCGCTTGCCGCGATAGATCAGCCCGTCGGCGAAGAGCCTGTAGAACGCCGCCCGCACCGCCCGGGCGCACATCTCGTCCATGGTGAAGCGGGTCCGCCCCCAGTCGCAGGAGCAGCCCATCGCCTTGAGCTGCTCCAGTATGCAGGCCTCGTATTCGTCCTTCCAGGCCTGCACCCGGGCCACGAACTCCTCGCGCTGAAAGTCGGTGCGGCGGAGGCCCTGCTCGGCGAGGATGCGCTTCTCCACGACCGTCTGCGTGGAGATGCTGGCATGGTCGGTGCCGGGCATCCACAGCGTGTTGCAGCCCTCCATCCGCCTCCAGCGGATGAGGATGTCCTGCAGGGTGTTGTTCAGGGCGTGCCCCACGTGCAGCCTGTCCGTCACGTTGGGCGGCGGAATGACGATGCAGTAGACCTTTCTGCCGTCAGCGGGCTCGGCGTGAAAGACGTTGGCGTCCAGCCAGCGCCGGTAGACCTTCGACTCGCCCTTCCTGGGACTGTAGGCTTTTTCCATTTCTATTCCACGGATCGCACGGATGGCCCCGCTTTCGCGGCTCCGGCCGGTCGGGCGCCGGCGGCGGCGGGCATTCATGGGCTTACGTTCGCTTCTCCGATTCGTTCAGCAGCTTGTACTCGATGGCGTCGGTCAGGGCCCGCCAGGAGGCGTGGATGATGTTCTCATCCACGCCGACCGTCCCGAAGTAGCCGCACACCTCGTCGTGAAACTCGATGACCACGCGGACCCTGGCGGCCGTCCCCGCCCGTGGGTTCACCACCCGCACCTTGTAGTCCACCAGCCGAAGCTGGTCCAGGGAGGGGTGCCGCTCCCGCAGCGCCTTCCGCAAGGCCCCGTCCAGGGCGTTCACCGGGCCGTCGCCCTCGGAAACCGTGTGGAAGGGCTTTCCGTCCATCACCAGCTTGACGATGGCCTCGCTGCTGGGCCGCCGGTCGGCGGTCTGGAGGATCACGCAGCGGTAGTGGTCCAGGTCCCAGAAGCGGCGGTACCACTTGCCGCCCAGGGTCTTTCTCACCAGCAGCTCGAAGCTGGCCTCGGCCGCCTCGAACTGATAGCCCTGGTTTTCCATGTTTTGAATGGCCTGCAGGACCTTCCTCTGCACGGCCCGGTCCTGATCGATCTTGAACTTCCTGTCGGCCTTGATGGCCACGCTGCTGGCCCCGGCCAGCTCGCTGATAAGCACCCGCCGCTGGTTGCCCACGGCGGCCGGGTCGATGTGCTCGTACGTGGCCGTGTTCCGCCGCACGGCGTGCACGTGCATGCCGCCCTTGTGGGCGAAGGCCGCCAGCCCCACATACGGTTGGTTGTCGCGCAGCTGGAGGTTGGCCACCTCGTACACGAACCGGCTCAGCTCCGTAAGCCTTTCCAGGTCGCCTTCCCGGAGGCAGTCGTAGCCGCACTTCAGCACCAGGTTGGCCACCAGGCTGACCAGGTCGGCGTTGCCGCAGCGTTCGCCGATGCCGTTGATGGTGCCCTGGACGTGCCTGGCCCCGGCCGCGACGGCCGCCAGGGAGTTGGCCACGCCCAGGTCGGAGTCGTTATGGCAGTGGATGCCCAGTTTCGCCTGGGGGAAGCGCCTGGCGACCTCTTCCACCACCTGCCCCACGTGGCTTGGCAGCGAGCCGCCGTTGGTGTCGCACAGGACCAGGCACGTCGCCCCGGCCTGGGCGGCGGCGGTAAGGGTCTTCATCGCGTAGGTGGGGTTGTCCCGGTAGCCGTCGAAGAAGTGCTCGGCGTCGAAGATGGTCTGGCGGCCGGCCCGGGTCATCATGCCCACCGAGTCGGCGATCATCTTCAGGTTTTCTTTCAGCGAGGTTCGCAGCACGTCCCTGACGTGCAGCCCCCAGCTCTTGCCGACGATGGCGATGACCGGGGCCTGGCTGGCCAGCAGCGAGCGCATGCCCTCGTCCCGCTCGGGGGTGGAGCCCTTCCGGCGGGTCATGCCGAAGGCGGCGACCTTCGCGTGCCGGAGCCTGCGCTGGCGGATCTCCTCGAAAAACGCCTTGTCCTTGGGGTTGGACAGCGGGTAGCCGCCCTCGATGTAGTCGATGCCCGCCGCGTCGAGCCGCTCGGCGATCATCAGCTTGTCTTCCAGGGAAAGCCAGACTCCTTGCGCCTGGGTGCCGTCCCGCAGGGTGGTGTCGTATATCTCGACTCTCCGCCTCTTCTTGCCCATGTCACTTACCTGCCGCTCATGTCGCCCAACAGTATTATCGGTCCAGGTCGGCCCGGGGAGGCAGTCCTATACTGCCCCCAGGCTCAGCGTGCATGCTTCCGGGCCTTTGCCCAAGCCTGGACGCAAAAGAAAAGGCCCTGAAGCTTGTCTTCGCCTCAGGGCCGTCGTTCGCTTCGGCGAAACTCGCGTCACGGGCCCCAAGGCACGCCGGATACGATCACGATGACAATAATGCCTGCGCGGACACCAATTCGGCGGCCCCAAGCGGCTGTCGTGTTGTCCGGAAGCACCCGCATCGTATCCTCTCACCTGCGTGCCCAGTACAGGCCAGCATTTGATTATATCGGCCTGAGGCGCCGGGTCAATTATATTTGAATCGCCGCAGCGCTGACGAACCCGTCGGTCGTGGCGCCCGAGTGAAGTGGGCCGGGCCCCGGGCGAGCTGGCCATGGAGTTGGCCGACCGCGGCCGCGCCCTGGTCGAGGGGCATGTGACCAAGGCCTTCAACGTCCTGGCCCGGGCCACGCGTTCCCCCCGCCCCGGCGTCGTCTTCGCCCGGGCCGCCGCCATCGGCGAAACCGAGCCCCTCACCGACCTGGACAGCCGCCTGTTCGTCGGCCTGCCGCCCAGGTAGGGCCCGCAGGCCCTGGGCGCCGCCGCTGCCCGGGCCCGGGCAGGCCGGCCCCGCGCCCATGCCCTGGCGCCCACGGCGGCCTTCCCGGGCAGGGCGGAGCCCGGACTATCCTAAAAAGTAGAATAGTCGCCCCGAGGCTGGTTCCGCTATCACCGGTGGGAAGGGCCGTGCCTCGCCGCGGCCCCAGACCCGGCCGGCACGCCCTGGCAGCAGACCCCCGCCCCCCCCGGCAGCTCGCGCCACGACCGGCAGCCCGGAGCCCGGACTATTCTAAAAAGTAGAATAGCGCGGTCTGGGCCCATTTGGGCATGACGGCTGGGAGAGGCCGCCGGGCCGCGTCGGGCCCTTGGCCCTCCGGACAAGGCGCGATATCCTCATCTCCTGCGGGGCACCGTGCGCCACATTCCTGCTGAACTTCAGTTCCTACGGAAACGCAGTCCAGCGGCCCCCAGGGCAAGAATCAGGAGCACGCCCGGCTCGGGGATGGGGTCATACGCCAGGGGCAGGTAAATCGAGTACGCCTCTTCATTCAGCGGGTTGCCCCGCAGGTCCAGGTTGATCAGGGTCGTCAAACCCGCCAGGGCCGAGATGTCGGCAATCCGGTTGTTCGCCAGCCACAGGGCCTCCACCGCCCCCAGCCCCGACAGCCCGGAAATGTCCTCGATCTGGTTACCGTCCAGGTGCAGCCACAGCAGGGAGGTCATCCCCGACAGCGGGGGAATGACGGTAATCTGATTGTGGGTGGCGTACAGCAGCGTCAGGTTGGGCAGTGAGCCCAGGGCAGAGATGTCCGTTATCCGATTGTAGTCCAGGTAAAGGTCCACCAGGTTGGTCAGGCCGCCCAGTGAGGTCACGTCGGCGATCTGGTTGTTCCGGAGGAACAGGGTTTGTAGACCCGAGAAGACGGCCAGGGGTGACAGGTCAGTGATCCCGTTTGCCGCCAGCGTCAAAGAGGAGAGGTTCGAGAAGGCAGGGATACGCGTAAGGTCGGCCAGTTCGTTCCTGTCCGCCCAAAGCGTCCTCAGGCTGTTGATGCCGGCCAGACCCGACAGGTCGCTGATGTGATTGCCGGCCAGATAGATGCTTTCCAAGTTGGGCAGGTTCGACAGCACGGGAAAGCTCACCTGGTTGTCGGAGACCGACAGCCAGCGCAGACTGCTTAGCCCCGAAAGGGCGGCGATGTCGCTGATCTGGTTGCTGGCCAGCACAAGCTTCTCCAGCGTGGCCAGCCCCGAGAGGGCCGTGATGTCTGTTATGCGGTTGTTGCTCAGGGAGAGCTCTCGAACGTTAGGTAGCCCGCACAGCCCCGAGATATCGCTGATCTGATTCTTGAACAGCAATAGCTCGCGCAGGCCCGTCATGCCTGACAGCGCCGGCACCCCGGCGATCAGATTGTTGTGCAGCCACAGGGTCTCCAAGGCGCTGAGGGCCGACAGGGCGGAAAAATCCGCGATCTGGTTGGAGTTCAGGTCCAACCTCACCAGGGCGGTCATGCCCGACAGCGGGGTGATGTCGCTGATCTGGTTGCGGGCCAGCTCCAACCCCACCATGCCCGTCATCCCCGACAGCGGAGAGATGTCCGTGATCTGATTGCCCGACAAGCTCAGCCCAGTCATGCCCGTCAGGCCGGACAGGGGCGACACATCGCTGATGAGGTTGTCGGCCAGGCCTACCCCCGTCAGGCTCGTCAACCCCGACAGGGGGGAAAGGTCGCTGATCTGGTGGCCAACTAGCGCTCCGCCCGGGCCCAGGGCCACGTACCGCAGATTGGTCGCGTACTCGATCCCCGTTAGGTCGCTGATCACGTGCCCGGTCCAGTAGCCGCTTTGACCCAGGCGGCGCAGAGTGAGCATATCGGCCTGCGTGATGACGTGATCGTCGGCAAGATGCAGGTCGGCCCGGATCTGGAAGGCCAGGTCCGGGTCGGGAAAGTACACCTCCTGCCCGGCGGCCCCGCCCGCCAGCAACAGCAGCGCGCACATTGCCAGCGGCGACCACCGAGCTGAGCGAGCATCCATTGGCGTTCCCCTTGAGCTAACTCAGTCCCGCGCTGCCTGGTTCGGCCGACACGCCTCCCTGCACCTATCAGGCTATCTTACCGCGCCGCGGCCGAGGGTCAAGGCAAATATGGGGCCTTATCTTTTTTTTTTTACGCGTCGATCTAAGTCCCGGCGGCCCGGCCGCTTGCGCCCGGCCTCCCCACCGACTTGTCCGCCGGCCTGTCCCGGCGTAGTCCCGATGCACATCGGGACGAAGCCGGAAGCCTCGGCGAAGCCGCAAGCCCGGCACCTCGTCTTGGGGCGCACCCCCGCCGTCCGGGCCCGACCTCGGCCAGGCGGAGGCGGGTCCGACTGGAGAAGACCCAGATGCTGCCGGTGATGATGGCGAGCAAGCTCCCCACCAGCAAGGCCGCCAGAGCGTGTTCCTTTCGCAGTCGCATGTGTCGGCTCGGACCGCAGCGGCCGAATCAGCCCCGCCCACCAGTTTACCTCTTGCCCTCCGGGCGCTCCAGATCGAAGCAGCGACCCCCTCGCAGCCGCTATTGCAGGAACGGGTTGGTGAGGCGCTCCTGGCCGATGCTGGTGACGGGCCCGTGGCCGGGCAGCACCCGGGTGGCGTCCGGCAGCGTCAGCAGATTGTCGCGGATGTTCTTGAGCAGCTTCGATTCGCAGGCCCCGGGAATGTTGGTCCGGCCGATGCTGCCGGCAAACAGGGCGTCGCCGGTCAGCACCGCACCAGCGGCAGCGCAGTAATACGACAGTCCGCCGGGCGTGTGCCCGGCCGTGTCGAGTGACCGCCAGACCAGGCTGCCCAGGGCTAGCTCTTCGCCGGGGGCGACGATTTGGTCGGCCTCCGGGGCGGTGATCGGGAAGCCGAAGGGCAGCGACATGTTGCGCACCGGGTCGGACAGGAAGCCCAGCTCTCGGCTGGGGGCGGTGAGCACGGCGTGGGGGAAGGCCTGCTTGACCGCCCTGACCCCGGCGATGTGGTCGGCGTGGCAGTGGGTCAGCAGGATTCGCTGGGCGGCGAGGCCGTTGCGCCTGAGGTAATCCAGCAGCGGCCCGGGCGACAGGCCCGGGTCAACCACCCAGCAGGCGGCGGGGCGGTCCGGTTCGGCGAGCACGTAGCAGTTGGTCATCAGCTCGCCGAGCACCAGGCAGTGGACCAGCAGCCCGCCGTCGGCAGGGATGATCATCGCCCCCGGCCTTCCAGGTA
>LJUF01000031.1 GCA_001303665.1 Phycisphaerae bacterium SM23_33
GTCGAAACCCTCGCTACGCCCGTCGGCCACCTGCTGCTGGCCCCGCCCTACACCCGCCCCAGCCGCGCCCAGGTCGGCAGGATCGCCGACATCCTGCCGGGACAGTTCGAAAACGGCGCCATCTACACCCACGGCGAGTCGTTTTACCTGTACGCCCTGGTGCGGAGCGGCAGGTCCGACAAGTGGTACCAGGAGCTGCCCAAGACGCTGCCCAGCCGGCTGGTTCCCGACATCGCCACCGGCCCTCCGCACCAGCAGTCCAACTTCGCCGTCGGGCCGGCCCACCCGTCCTTCGGAATGAACCTGTTCAGCAACTTTACCGGCTCGCTGGCGTGGTACCGCCGCGGGATCGAGGCCGTCGCGGGCGTCTTGGCGGACTTGTCCGGGCTGCGGATCGACCCGAAGCCCCCTACGGCGTGGGACGCCTACCGCGTGGTGAAGAACTTCCGCGGCTTCCGGGTGGACGTCGGGCTCCGCCGCGGCGATAAATTCTCCGTGAAACTCAACAGCGAAGAAGTCCCCTCGCTCATCCCTGCCGAGCGCTTCAAGGCAGGCGCGGAATGCCGGATCGACGTGACGTACACGTAGCATTCCGCCGCCGGCACGGCGGCGGGTTTGCCCGCGATGGGAGTTCATCGGCCAGGAGAATCTCATGTTCGAGTCGCTGATCGAAACCGTTGAAGGCGGCTATCAGGCCAAGCGCCACCGCGACCTGCTGGTGGCCATCTGGGAGCAGGAGCGCTGGTTCGACACGCCGCACCAGCGGGCCACGGCCGAGATGGCCCGCGACCTGCTCCAGCAGGCAAGACTCTCCGACGTCCGCCTGGCCGCGTACCCCTGCGACGGCAGGACGCGCTACCAGGACTGGATCATGCACATGGCCTGGGATTGCCCGTCGGCCCGGCTGGCCTTCGCCGACAGCGGCCAGGTGCTCGCCGACCGGGAACAGGTCCCGGCGGCCGTAGCCTACTGGTCCGGGCCGCTGGCCTCGGCCGACGAGCCGGCCGTCGCAGAACTCGTGGACGGCGACGCGCTGGAAACGATCACCCCCGAAGCCGCCGACGGCAAGTTCATTCTTACCGCCAAACCGCCGGTGGAAATGAAGCGCCGCCTCGTAGCGGCCGGGGCAAAGCCCCTGGCCGTCGTCAGCGACTACCTCGGCGAGGGCCGGGGATACACCGAGCAGACCACCAAGTGGTGCAACACCTGGTCGGACGGCCCCGGCGGTTGGTACTTCCACGCCGACGACACGGTCATGGCCGGATTCTGCCTGTCGCCGGCCGCGGGCAAGCTCCTGAGGAAGCGCCTGGCCGAGGAGCCCACCCTGAAGCTCACCGGCTACTGCAACGCCCGGCTGTACGAGGGCCCAGGCCAGAACGTCACGGCCGTGCTGGAAGGAACCGACCCCTCGCGCGAGGTCTGGATCTTCGGCCACGCCTGCGAGCAGGGCGGCCACGACAATTGCAGCGGCGTCAGCATCCTGATCGAATCCCTGCGGACGCTCAAGGAGCTGATCGTGGCGGGAAAGCTCGCCCGTCCCCGATACAGCATCCGCATGATCACGACCGAAGAGTGCATTGGCATGGTCGCCTTCGCCAGCCGGCACGGCGACCTCCGCCGCCGGGCGCTGGTGGGCCTGAACGTGGACGCCGGCGGCGACCCCGCCCCCCCCGACCACCCGTACGTGCTGCATCACGGCCCCTGGTCCAACCCCACGATCGGCTGGGCCGTAGGCGGCCTGATCTGCGCCGTCCTCCGGACAAAGGCGGGCGAGGGATGGCACATCCAGCACAAGCATTTCGTCCCCTCGGCCGACGACATGATCGCCGACCCCGGCTGCGGCATACCGGCCATGTGGCTGGGCAAGGGCGGCACCTCGTTGGGCTATCACTCCAGCTCCGACACGCCCGACGTGTGCAGCGACGATTCGCTCCGCTACAACACGCTCCTGACGGCGGCGTGGGCGTATGCGATGGCCTCAATGGACGAAAGGCTCGCGGCCGAAGTCATCGGCCCAGCGACAGAGTGGATCGACGAGAACATCATCCGCCCGGGCGCCGACGACCCCGCCCTTCTGCCGCGCTGGGTGGGCGGGCGGATGCTCCGCGACCTGGCCCGCTGGGGCGTGAGCCATTCCGTTTACGAGCCGGCTGCGGCAAAGTACGCCGCCGCCGACGCGCCTCCTCTGCCCGACCTGCCGACCGACGGGCCGCGGTATATCCGCAGCACGTGGGGCACCTGCACCTTCGAGACGCTGCCGGCGGAGCGCCGCCGAGACCTGAGCCGCTGGTCGGCGTGGATCACGGCCGGGTTGTACTGGAACGACGGCCGGCGGCCGCTGCCCGCGGTCGAGCGCCTCGCCCGGGCCGAGACCGGCACCAAGCCGGAGTCGAGCCTGAAAAACGCCTTCGAGGCCTGCGTCGAGGCCGGCATGATGGTCCAGGACAACTCGGGCAATTACCCAAGGACGTGATCGCCCGTCCCCCGACAAGCGACGACGGCACAGAAGGCCGGACAAAGCATACCGAAGCCCCACCTGCTCAAGATAAAGCTCACGGATCGCTATCCGTGGGCATTGTGCCGTCCGATCTTGTTTTCGGTTCCCGCCAGCAGGCGCGAGATATTGGTGCGGTGGCGGACGATCACAAGAACCGCCACGGCCGCGGCGAACACCCCCAGCGGCCAGAGCTTTCTCGTCGGCCAGTTGAACACCGCGAACAGCGGCAGAAACGCCATCGCCGCGATGATGCTCCCCAGCGATACATACCGGCTGACTAATGTCACCACGATCCACACGCCCAGCGCCGCCAGCCCGGGGAAGGTGAAATAGGGGTAGATGCCCAGCAGCACCCCCAGGGAGGTGGCCACGCCCTTGCCGCCGTGGAACCTCAGCCAGAAGGTGAACACGTGCCCGGCGATGGCGCCGAACGCCACGGCCAGCCAAGCTAGCTGATGATAGACGGACGGCTGGGCCTGGCCGCCCTGCCGCAGTTGCCGGAGGTAAAGTCCGGCCAGCAGCACGGGCAGGAAGCCCTTGAGCACGTCCAGCACGAAGCACAGGTAGCCCCACTTTCGGCCGACGACGCGGCCGACGTTGGTCGCCCCGACGTTGCCGCTGCCGCGGGTGCGCAGGTCAATGCCGTGCCCCCGGGCGATGAGGAAGCCGGAGGGAATCGACCCGATCGCGTACGCGGCCAGCGGAAACGCCCCCAGCAGCACCAGCGGGTTGTCGGTCATCGCCGCCGCTTACTCCTTTCCTACAAGCTCCTTCAGCCGGACGGCATAATAGCAGTAATCCTGCCAGGAGACATCGTCCGGAATGCAGTGATCGAATTCCGGAATATACCGCCCCTCGGCCACGGCGGGCTTGATGCGGGCCAGCTCCTTGTCTATGGCCTCGCCTCCCTTGGCGACGGCCCGCTTGTCGATGCCGCCCATCATTCCCAGCGTGGGGTATCTCTTCCGCAGCACGTTCACGTCGCAGCCGGCCGCCACCTCCATCGGATACAGGTAATTGACGCCGGCGGCCATCATCGGAGGAATGATCAGGTCCGGGTTGCCGTCGGTGTCCACCGAAAGCAGCCGGACGTCGTGGGCGCGGGCGAAGGCCTTGATCCGGCGGTAGCACGGCCCCATGAATTCCTCCCAGTGTTTCGGCGAGATCAGCGGGCCCTGCCGGCCGCACATGTCCTCCCATATGTGAATCACGTCCGGCCGGACGTCTCGGACCACCTTCTCGAAGACCGTCAGGTACAGGGCCGTCATGTGGTCCATGATTTCATGGACCAGATCGGGCATGGTGTAAAACGCCAGCAGGCACTCCTCGTCGCCCAGCAGCCAGCGGACCGATCCGAAGATCCCCACGTCCGGGTAGTACCCCAGTTGGATGGGGACTCCGCGGGCGGCCCAGTCCTCGCACTGCTTTCGCCAGTCCCCGGCCAGCCGCTCCGGGTCGTCCGGAGCCAACCGCTCGTCGCGATAGGCCTCCCAATCGGCGCGGCTCTTGATGGGGAACTCGATGAACTGCGGCATGGACTCACCGCCCTTGTAGTCCCGCCGCTGGATCCCCCAGTCGTCGATGAAGGTGACGTAGTTGTCGTCTTCATGGAGGATCGTCCGCTCGAATCTCGGACAGGGCCCGCAGTTGACGCCGATGCTGGCGGGGGCGGCGTCCGAGCCAAACCGCGCCCGCACCTGGCTGAAGTCAGTGAACTCCGCCGGCATTCCCTCCCGCTGCCAGCGCCGCCACGTGGTTGACCAGGGGCCCCAGACAAGCCAGTATGGCGGGCGATCCACCGGCTCGCCGAGCAAACAGGCCAGAAAGCGTTCCCTGTCGTTCATGAGTCCTTCCTTCGCTCCCGGGCGGGGCTCCCGGGGCATTTCTACGAGGTCTCGAGCACCTCGGCATAAGCCGCCAGCAGCTCGTCAACGTGGCGCTGGGTGCTGAGCTTCCCGGCAGCCTGGCGGCAGGCCTCGGCGCGGACGGCCCGGCGCCGCCGGTC
Source organism: Phycisphaerae bacterium SM23_33 (assembly GCA_001303665.1). GTDB lineage: Bacteria > Planctomycetota > Phycisphaerae > SM23-33 > SM23-33 > SM23-33. The sequence goes on from LJUF01000031.1 coordinate 4,503, forward strand.
CGCCAGCTCGTCCATGGCCGCGGCGACGGCACGGACGGCCCGCGGCGATTCGACCACCATACCGCCCCCGTAACCCAACACCTCCGCCGCCCCGTTGTAAACCGTGGTGATCGAAGGAATGCCCCAGCGGGTCGCCTCCAGGACAACGCGGCTGCACGGGTCATACCAGCTCAGCAGGACCACGGCGTCGGCGGCGGCGTACCACTGGAAGATCTCGGGTGTCGGGGGGATGAAGACCACGTCGGAGCCGACGCTGTGCATCCCCGCCCGGGCCATGTAGCCCTCGGGCATTTCACGGCCCACGATCACCAGGCGAGCGTCCATCCGCCGCCCGTGTGAATGGCACCAGCGGGCGAACGCGGTGATCGTCTCGGCCACGCCCTTCAGCTCGAAATTCGCCGCCACCGTGAGGAACACCAGGGCCTCCTCGCCGACCCCCAGCTCCTGGCGCCGCTGGCGGCGCCACTGGACCCGCTGGGGGAGATCCGGATCGGGTACGTCCACCGCGTTGTAGATCACCCGCACGCCCTCGGCCCGCCCGTAGTAGCGGTCGAACTCCAGGGCAACCATCTCGCTGACGGCCAGGCACAGCGTCCGCGAGTCGGCCACGACCTGCCGTTCCAGCTCGGCCGTGTGCTGCCGGCAAAGGTTCAGGGATTCAAGAAGCTGCCGTCCCAGCCGGCCGAGGCCGCGGCGCCGGCGGAGGCTGGCCGCCTGCTGGGCAGGCACCGTCCCGCCGCGCGGCTGGTAGACGTCGGCCCCGGGCACGGGCAGCATGCTGTGGATGACGTCGTAGGCGCCGCCGTCAATCTCCTGCTGCACGGCCGCGACAAAGCGCTTCAGCCGCACAACCCGCAGCAGGCCCCCGCTGCGAAGGCAGCGAACGGCTGCGCCGGGGGCGCGCCAGGATCCCTTCTGGCAAAGGACCGTCACCTGGTGCCCGCGCCGGGCCAGTTCGCAGGCGATCTGCCCGGTGGAGGTCTCACGCCCGCCGAGCCCAGGGTCCATCCGCTCGATGACCAGGGCGATCTTCAGCTTTCGGTCTTCGGCCATTTCTTCAGATTCGTCCCACGGCCGCCCCTTGCTGCTTGTCGGGGTGGTCATCCCGGCCCCGCCGAAGCATGGACGCAGCCTTGCGGTCAACCGCCCTCGCCCAGCGCCGCCGGTTCCGGGCGGCGCCGGCAAGATAACCGTCCAGAAACGCCTCCCAATGCCTTTCCACCCACTCGGCCGGCATGGAATACTTCAGTTGTGCAAGGTCCTTCACCCGCCAGCGGAATCGCCGCCAGCGCGGCACGAACGCGCGGGCCAGATCGATCAGATAGAGTTGCGGCCCGTCGGCCGCTTCGTCAAGAAAGATGTGTGAGGCGTAGAGATCGCGGTGGACGATGCCGGCGCCGTGCAGCCCTCGCACGAGCCCGACCAGGGCGGCATTGAACCGCTCGAGCTCGGCGGGTCGGCAGCTGCGCAGGAAGTCGGCGAGGCACCGCTCCAGGGCGTCGCCCGGCACAGCGGACATCACCACATAGCTCCGCCGCACCCCCAGCAGGTTCACCTCCTGCCCGAAGGCGATCGCCCGCATAGTAGGCACGCCGGCGGCCTGTAGTCGGCGGATGTTCTGGAATTCCCGTTGGGCGGGACTCACCCCGCCGGCGCCCACCAGCCACTTCCGCAGCCGGACCGGCCAGGGCTGCGGGCCGTAGCGCTTGAGATACCACTCTACCGGCCGGCCGGAATCGTCCGTCAGTCGCAGATGGATGCGCCGACGGGTACCCAGGTCGGGCTTGTCCAGTTGCTCGCCGCCGCTGTAGCCGAACGCGCCGGCCACGCTGTCCAGGCCTTCGCGTTTCAGCAGCTTCGCCTCTTCGGGGCTGCCGGCCGACGAGTCGTTCACGAAGCCCTCCCCTGACCAAGCAGTGCCTCGGTCGCGGCCAGGACCATTTCCGGCGGGATCTTCAGCATGCACTGATGGTGCCGCGGCCCGGGCGGCAGCGGGCATTGCTTCCGCTGACAGGGCCCGCAAGGGACGTCCACGCGGACGATCCGCTCGCGGTCGTAGTAAATGGTCGTCCGCTCCGGGTCGGTGGCGCCGAAGATGGCGACCACCGGCACGTTGAAGGCAGCGGCGAAGTGCCGCGGGCCGGTATCGTTGGTGATCATCAAGTCCGATCGGCGGACCATGGCCTTCAACAGTCCAAGCGTATTCCCAACGCGGCCCAGGTTAATCAACGGCGAGCGGCTCATGGCCTCCTGGACCGCATTGGCGACGGGCCTTTCAGCAGGCGCCGCACTGATGACGATCTGGGCGCCGCGGCGCTCGATGAGGGCGTCGGCCACCCTGGCAAACCTCTCCGCCGGGTACATCTTGGACGAGCCGAAGGAGGCGCCGGGATTGAGGATGACGATCGGCCGGCCAGTGTCAGCCTGCGCCTGGGAAAGCAAGCTGTCGGCCCGGGCGGCGTCGGCATCGGCCACGGCCAACTCCATCCGCTTGTCAGCTACGTCGCAGCCCAAGTGCTCGGCCAGCCTGAGGTAATAGTCCAGCGCCGGCACCACCGCAAACGTCCCGCCGGTGTCGCGCGGCGGGTCCAGCTTGTCGGTCAGGAGGGCTCCCCGCCCGCCGCGGCTGTAGCCCAGCCGCCTGGCGGCCCCGCCCAGCCGCGCCAGCAGCCCGCTGCGGAAGCTGTTGGGCCCGAGCACGGCCAGTTCGAACCGCCCGCGCCGCAGCCAGCGAACGTTCGCGATGAACCCGCCGCGATCGACAATCATGTTTCCCGTCCAGGGGTTGGGCGTGAGCACGGCCGCGGGGGCCGGGCGGGCAAAAAGGGTGATCTGCGAATCCCTGAAGCGGGCGCGGATCGCCCGCAGCGTCGGCGTGAACATCACCGCGTCGCCGACCCAGTTGGGCACAAACACGACGATCCGTCGCGGCTCCGCTTCCACGGCGAGCATTGTATAGCCAACGTCAGAGCCGGGTGTAGGGATTGTTGGCGACGGCGAGGCAGGCCCATGGCATCACCGGCACAGCGAAGTCCACGGACAGCCATCCGTCGGCTCAAATCCGCCCGTGCGCTTCGTGGAGCAGGACCGCGCCGAAGCCTGCCTTCGTGGCTGGCCGGGAAATGGCCGGGGTCTAAACATCACTTCTGCTCGGCGGACGAGCCGAGCGACAAATCAGTCCAGGATTTGAAATACGCGGCGCCCTCGACCCGGGCCCGGGTATGGCCGACGACCAGCACCCTCAGCCCCGCCTTGTTGAACCTCTCGGCCGAGACTGCGTCGGCCGACACGCCCGACCGCAGGTTGGGCAAGCGCTGCCGCAAGGCCTCAACAGGACAGTCCCGGCCTCGCCGGAAGGGATTACGGGCGTACCAGGGAGCATCCTTCTCCCAGGGGATGACCGCGCCGGCGGGGCATCCGGCCTTTTCCAGGGCCTGATGCGCATACTCCGGGGCGGCGGAGCAGTGCTGGGTGAAGTAGACGATCTGCGCCTGCTTGCCTATCCGCCTCAGGGCCTCGGCGGCGGAGGCGGCCTGATTGCCCCCGAGCGGCAGGCAGTCCATGTCCACCGCCACGATGGGCACTTCCGGCGACAGGGCAAAAACGTGGACGTGCCCGGCCGCGGCATAGCCCAGCTCGTCCTGGTGGTGCAGGGCCACGCGGACCACGCTGGGTTCGGCCGGCGCCGGAAAGCCAGTGACGGCGTAGCCGTGCTTGTCGGTGCGGGCGCAGCGCAGCTCCCCGCCGTCGGAACGGAAGGTAACGGCGGCGTCCCGCATCGGTGGCCAGTACAGCCAGAACTCGCGCCGCTGGAGGCGGACGACGAGGGGAGCGTTCTCGCCGGGCAAGGCTACCACGTCCGGGCCGATCAGCAGGTATTCCCCGCCGCAGCCGCCGGCCAGGGGTGCGGCCAACAGCAGCAGCGTCCAGCGCCAGAGCATCTCAACTGCTGGTTTCATCGCCGGGATTAGCGCCGCCGCCGGCCGGTTTGTCAAGGGTTGGCCCTACCGGCCCCGGCGTGGTAGTATCGCATATTGCTGGAAGCACGGGTCGGCAGTCCCGGCAAAGCGGAAGGTAGAGGTCATCGCATGCAGACCGATCAGACCAGCCAAACGTTTCAGGAAGACCCCTGGCGGATCTTTCGGATCATGAGCGAGTTCGTCGAAGGCTTCGAGCTAATGAGCACGCTGGGGCCGGCGGTGAGCGTTTTCGGCTCGTCCCGCACCCTGCCGGGCAGCCGCTACTACAAGATGGCCCGCAAGCTCGGGGCCATGCTGGCCGAGAAAGGCTTTGCCGTCATCACCGGCGGCGGGCCGGGCATCATGGAGGCCGCCAACCGCGGCGCTGACGGGGCCGGCGGAAAATCCGTGGGGCTGAACATCGCCCTTCCCCACGAGCAATTGGCCAACCCGTACGCGAACATCCAGGTCGATTTCCACTACTTCTTCGCCCGCAAGGTGATGTTCGTCAAGTACGCCTGCGCGTTCGTGTGCTTTCCGGGCGGGTTCGGCACGATGGACGAGTTCTTCGAGTCCATGACCCTCATCCAGACCCGAAAGGTCGAGCCCTTCCCGGTGGTGCTGATCGGCAAGTCCTTCTGGGCCAAGCTGGCGGGGTGGATGGACCACGTGATGCTCCGGCGCCACAAGAACATCTCCCCGGAAGACCTGCGGATGTTTCACATGACCGACAGCCTGCCCGAGGCCCTGGGCATCATTGAGGAGGCGCGGACTCTGGAGGAGCGCCGGCGGGCCCAGGCCCACGTCCCCGGCCACCGCAGGCCCAGCGGCGAGGGCACCGTGGTGGGCATGGTTCCGCGGCCGAGGCGCCGACGCCCGTCGAGACGCAGAGGATGAACGTCGCCGGGCCGGCGCTGAGGGAAAGCTCCATGGGCATGACGATCACGGAAAAGATACTGGCGCGGCACGCCGGCAGGTCCGCAGTGGCGGCCGGCGAGAACGTCTGGGTGGACGTGGACGTGCTGATGTCCAACGACGTCATCGCCCCGCAGATGATCGGGATCTTCGAGGAGCATTTCGGCCGCGACGCCCGGGTGTGGGACGCCGACAAGGTCGTGATGATTCCCGACCATTACGTCTTCACCGCCGACGGGAAGGCCCACCGCAACATCGACATCATGCGGGATTTCGTCGCCCGGAAGGGCATCAGACACTACTACGACGCCGACTTCATGCCAACGGGCTTCGAGGGCATGGTGACCGGCTACGCCGACCCGGCCGAGACCGAGTACTCCGGCGTCTGCCACGTAACGCTGCCCGAGAAAGGCCACACCCGTCCCGGCGAGCTGCTGCTGGGCACTGACAGCCACACCTGCACCCACGGGGCCTTCGGCGAGTTCGCCGCAGGCATCGGCAGCACCGACGGGGCCTTCGTGCTGGGGACAGGCCGGCTGTGGCTGAGGGTGCCGGCGACCCGGCGCTTCGTCTTCCACGGCCCGCTGCCGCCCTACCTGATGGCCAAGGATCTGATCCTCCACCTCATCGGCGAGATCGGCACCGACGGGGCCAGCTACCTGGCCATGGAGTTCACCGGCCAGGCCGTCCGCGCCCTGAACGTCGAAGAGCGGATGACCCTGTGCAACATGGCCGTGGAGGCCGGGGCCAAAAACGGCATCATCGCGCCCGATGAGGTCACCCTGGAATGGGTCAGCCGGCGCACCGGCAAGCCGTTCGAAGTCGTGGAAGGGGACAAGGACGCGGCCGTGGCCGGGGTGACGGAAGTGGACGCCTCGCGTGTCCCGCCCACGGTCGCCCGGCCGCACTCGCCCGGGAACCGGGCAGCCGCGGCGGACCTGGCCGAGGTGAAGGTTGATCGGGTGTACATCGGCTCCTGCACCGGTGGCAAGACGACGGACTTCCAGGCCGCGGCCACCGTGCTCCAGCGGGCCGGCAGGCCGGTCGCGGCCGAGACGTTTGTCGTCCCGGCCACCACCAGCGTGGACGCCGACCTGGACCGCTGCCAGGTCGCCGGCAAGTCGCTGCGGCATATCTTCGCCGAGGCCGGGTGCAAGATCGGTCCGGCCAGTTGCGCCGCCTGCCTGGGCGGCCCCGGCGACACCTTTGGCCGGGCCAACGAGCCCATGACGGTCATCTCAACGACGAATCGCAACTTCCCCGGCCGGATGGGCCACAAGCAGGCCCGGATTTACCTCAGCAGCCCGCTGACGGCCGCCGCTTCGGCCGTCACCGGCCGGATCACCGACCCGCGGGATTACGTGGACCGCCCCATCGGGCGAGTGCAGTGATACGGGCCCGCGGGCAGCCAGCCGCGGGTTCCAAATGCCATTTTGTGCGGTGGCAACGCCGCTATCGGAAAGGGGCAGTCATGCCAAGACTGCTGAGAAAAGGCTCGCAGACGCTCGGCCAGCCGCCCGGGACAATGGTCTTCGTCGGCGAGCGGAAGACGGAAAAGTCCAAGATCACGACCATCGATTACGACGACACCCATTTTGAGGCCAAGCAGGTCGGGCAGGTTGAGGAATGCTTCCCGTACAGGGACAAGCCCACGGTCACCTGGATCAACGTGGACGGCATCCACGACCTGGAGGTCGTGGAAAGGCTGGGGAGCCATTTCGGCATTCACCCGTTGGTGCTGGAAGGCATCGTGAACACCACCCAGCGGCCGAAGACGGAGGACTTCGACGAGTACATCTACCTCGTCCTCAAGATGCTCAGCTACGATGAATCCAGCGCGGGGATCCTGGCCGAGCAGGTGAGCGTGGTCCTGGGGCCGAACTTCGTCATCTCCTTTCAGGAGCGGGAAGGGGACGTCTTTGAGAGCATCCGCGAGCGGCTGCGCAGCCAGAAGGGGCGCATCCGGCAGACGGGGGCGGACTATCTCCTGTACAGCATGGTGGATGCGATCGTAGACCAGTACTTCGTGATCCTGGAGAAATTCGGAGAAACGATAGAGACGACCGAGGAGGGGCTGATCAGCGACCCGGTGCCCGAAAGGCTGCAGGCCATCCGCTCTCTCAAGCAGGATATGATCTTCCTCCGCAAGTCGGTGTGGCCTCTGCGGGAAGCGGTCAGCGCCTTGGAGCGGGCCGAGTCCAAGCTGATCAAGAAGGGCACGCGCGTGTATCTCCGCGATGTCTACGACCACACCATCCAGGTGATTGACGCCATTGAAACGTATCGGGACATGCTCTCGGGAATGCTGGACGTGTATCTCTCCAGCGTCAGCAACCGCATGAACGAGGTGATGAAGGTTCTGACCATCATCGCGACCATCTTCATCCCCCTGACCTTCGTCGCGGGCATCTACGGCATGAACTTCAGTCCGGAGGCGTCGCCATTCAACATGCCCGAGCTGAGGTGGAGATACGGCTACCTGGCCTGCCTTGGCGTGATGGCGCTGGTCACCGCGACCATGGTGATGTACTTCAGAAGGAAGCGGTGGTTCTAGAGCAAGCAACCCGGAACAAGGCTCGCGGCCGCGCCGGGAACGGGCGGGTCGCCGGGTGGGAGTGAACGGTTCGGTGCTCCAGCAGGTCGGCAAGTGGCTGCTGGTTTTCGGGCTGGTCCTGGCCGGGGTCGGCGGGGTGTTCTACCTGCTGGGCCGGGCCGGGCTCGGACGCCTGCCGGGGGACGTATCCTTCGGCGGAAAGAGCTGGCGGGTGTACTTCCCGGTGGCCACCTGCATCCTGGTGTCGGTCCTGCTGACGCTTCTACTGTGGGTCCTGTCATGGCTGCGGCGGTAAGTGCGGGGCGGCAGGCCGTCGTTCGCGGCGAATTGCGAGATGCATCTCAGTAGTGGTCCAACTGGTTCAGCATGGGCCACTGCTGGGGGAAGAGCACCTCGGCCAGCTCGGTCGCCGCCCCGTGCAAGCTGACCTGCGACTGCGCCGCCAGGACCGACGGGGCCTCCGAGCCGATCAGCAGCCTGGCGATCTCCTGCCCAGCGAGGATGCGATTGGCCGTCCTGACCTTGGCTGCGGCCACGCGGATGCTGCCGTTGGATATCGCCAGGGCGACCTTTTCGCCCGCCCCTTCCATGGCCAGCGTGCCCCTAAACTTCTTGAGCGCGGAGCGGCGCAGGCGCTCCGTCAACTCGCCGGCCATCGCCTCCAGGCAGCCCCGCAGCGACACCACCGCCCCCATAGCCCCGCCGCTGCGGGTGTGATGCATTTCGACGCTACAGGTGCATCCGCGCAGGGCCTGGCACAGCAGGTGATTGTAGGCCATCTGACTGGTGCAGACGCGCCGGCAGCCGGCCCGGGCCGCCAGTCGCCGGATCGCGGCCAGCACCTGGCCGACCCCGCAGGTCGGCCCCAGCCCGCCGACCTCGCAGACCTGCAGGTCGTCGCCTGCCTTATGCGTGATCAGGTAACCGCGGACGCGCCCGGCCGCGTCGCTGAGGGTCCTGCATTCCGCGTTTAGCCACTGCCCGCCTTTACGGGTATAGATCGGCCGCTTGGCCGTGCCCGTCCGCGCGGCATGCTCACGGTTGTAGATCCGCATCACCGCGCCCCGCCCGCAGAGGGCCTCCGTCAGCGGCACCTCCCGAAGCGTAAACCGCAGCTTTTCGTCGGGCAGGTCCTCCACCTTGGCCAGCAGCCTTGTGTTGGGCCAGGCCTGGGCGAAGCCCCAACGGTGATAGAAGTTCCGCAGGCCGAAAAGCATTGAATAGTGGTAGCCGGCGCCGGCCATGGCCTGCATCACCGCCCGCATGCAAGCGGCGGCGACGCCGCGCCTGCGATAGTCGGCGTGGGTCCCCACGGCCCCGATCCCGCCGGTCAGCAGCCGCGCCCCGCCCACGCGCATGCGGTATCGCCAGATGCCCACGTGCCCGACCAGGCGGCCGTCCGATTCGGCCACGCGCGACACCGCCCAGTCGTAGCTGGAGCCGTCGAAGTACGCCTTGCGGCAGAACTCCAGGAACTGGAAATAGCCGTTCGTGGAAAAGACCTTGGCCACAAGGTCGTAGAGCTCTTCGGCCCGATCCGGCGGGGGCGGCATGATCTTCACGATTTCTGACTCCTGGCAGGCACGGGTTGGATTATAACACGTCGCGGGCGAGGGCAGGGGCAAACCCCCTAAACGCTTCAGGCAAAGCGGCCCGGCGAGCCGATGAGATAATCAGCGCGCCGTTGTGTGCGGCCGGAGCCGCGCTTTGCGGCCCTGCCACGCGCGGGCGCCGGGAGAAGCCGCCATGGCCTCCGCTGAGCAAGTCGCCCTGATCACCGGTGGGAGCGAGCCCACGGCCCAGGCTGTGGCCAGGGAGCTCATCCGCCGCGACTGGACCGTCGTCATCACCGCCAGCAATGGCCAGGAGCTTGAGTCGGCCGCCGGGGAGTTGAGGCGGTTCGCTGAGGCGGCCGAGCAGGTTGCCCATTTCCCCGCCGACCTGGCCGCTTCCGGCGATCGCGAGGCCCTCGTCGAGTTCGTGCTGGAGGAGTTTCAGCGAATCGACCTGGCGGTCAGCATCCCCACCGGGCCAGAGGTCAACGAGAACCTCCTGGAAATGAACGAGCAGGCCTGCGGGCAGGTCATGAGGGCCTACCTGATCGGGCCGCTGTTCCTGATGCAACTGGTGGCTAACGAGATGGTCCGGCTGACGGAGTCGGGGGCCGTGGAGGCGGGCAAGATCGTACTGGTGAACTCGATCGGCGCCTACACCAGCGCGACGGAACGGGCCGCCCGCTGCCTGGCCGGCGCGGCCACAAGCATGCTGACCCGGCTGCTGGCCGACAGTCTGGGCGAGCATGGAATCAACGTCTACGAAATCCGCGTCGGACTGATCTCCACCGGCGGCACCGACGAGATTCGCGCACGTTACGACCGGCTCATCGAAGAGGGCCTCACACCCATCCGCCGCTGGGGCAGACCGCAGGACATTGGCCTGGCCGTCGCCGCCGTCGCCGAAGACCTGCTGCCCTATTCCACCGGTGAGGTCATCAACGTCGACGGCGGATTTCACCTCAAAAGACTATGAGCGCTGTGCCGTCTTCAAATCGCGCATAGAGCCCACGGATAGCCATCTGTAGTTTAGCCCCAATGTCGCACGATCCTCGTGCAACATCAGGCTTTTCGTTCCGGAAGCTACCGCTTCTCATAGATGACCTGGTGATACGGCCTGTCGGCAAGATACAGCACCAGTTGTTTTCCGCCAGGCAGCAGGCGGAGGTGGCAAGGAAGGGCCTTCCCCCCGTGAGTGAAAACCGCGGCGTACAGGCCCTGCTGCTGGAAGATGCAGGTGCCCGACAGCCCGGTTGGAGGCACGGCGATCTTGAAGCGCTGCCTGTCGGCCGTGATGACGAGCTGGTGCCTGCCGGACGCGCGGACCTGCTCCATGACGGGGTCGTCGAAGGACAGCTTGAGGTGCCTG
>LJUF01000032.1 GCA_001303665.1 Phycisphaerae bacterium SM23_33
CAAGGCGGTCGCAGAGACCGAACTGACCACGCTTTCGACCAACCTGGCCAATACCTATGAGGAGTTGTCGCTGCTGTACCGCATCAGCGGGTCCATGAAGGTCACCCAGAACGGCTCGGAATTCTTCGACAACCTCTGCGGGGAGTTGGTGGAGGTGATGGAGCTCCAGGCCACCGCCGTGTTGGTCGACCCCCGCGAGCGCAGCAGCGAAACCAGCCGGGTGGTCTTCGCCGGCGACCTGCCGGTGTCCGTCGAACAGCTCATGCAGATCGTTCAGAAGTACCTCTCCCCCCGGCTGCGCAGCAGCAAGCGGGCCATGGTCGAGAATCAGTTCGCCGCCCACGCGGCCCACCTGGGGCCTGAGGCCAGCCAGATCCGCACGCTCATCGCCGCCCCGCTGATGAGCGCGGGCAACTGCAAGGGCGTGCTGGTGGGGCTCAACAAGCGCACCGGGGAGTTCGACAGCGTCGACCTGAAGCTCATCAGCTCCATCAGCAGCCAGGTGGCCGTGTTCCTGGAGAACCACCACCTGTACGAGGATCTTCAGGACATGCTGATGGGCCTGCTGCACGCCCTGACCACGAGCGTCGACGCCAAGGACCCCTACACCCGCGGCCACTCGCAGCGGGTGGCGTTGATATCCAGGAAGCTGGCGGCGCTGGCGGGCTTCGGGCCGCAGCGGGTCGAGCGGGTGTACCTGTCCGGACTGCTGCACGACATCGGCAAGATCGGCATCCCCGAGACGGTGCTGCTGAAGGTGGGAAAGCTCACCGACGAGGAATACGACAAGGTCAAGCGTCACCCCGAGGTCAGCGCGGGCATCCTGAAGGGCATTCCGCAGCTGGAGGACACGCTGCCGGCGGTGCTGTATCACCACGAGCGGCCCGACGGGCGGGGTTATCCCCGGGGCCTGTCCGGCCGGGACATCCCCATCGAGGCGCTGATCGTCGGGCTGGCGGACAGCTTCGACGCCATGACCTCCGACCGCACCTACCGCAGCGCCATGCCCCTGGAAGCCGTGGTGGCCGAGATCCGCCGCTACAGCGGGACCCAGTTTGACAGCCGGCTGGTGGAACTGCTGCTGTCGCTGGAGTTGGCTGAATTCCTCAATGAACTGCGGGAAGCCTCCGCCGTGGGTGCCGAGGCGCCCGCCGGGAGCTAGGCGATGAACGTGGTAGCCGAAAGTTACGGCCAGGCCGTCGTGCTCAACTGCAAGGGAGAACTGACGGTCGATTCGCTGGAGGCGTTCAAGCGGGTGATGGCCCACCAACTCGAGGACGGGCAGGTCCGTGACGTTGTGCTGAACCTCCAGGAGGTTCCTTTTCTCGATTCGGCCGCCCTCGCGTACCTGCTGGACCTGCAAGAGCAGATGGGCGAGCGGCTGGGCCAACTCAAGCTGGCCGGGCTGGACGCCAACCTGGCCAAGATCCTCGAGGTCACGGGGCTGGAAAGCGCCTTCGAGCGCTGCCAGGACGTTTCCCAAGCGGTCAAGGCCGTCTGATTGGATGTCGATGCGATGGTGATCATAGGAAGCGATCAAAAGCTGCAGCTGGGTCAGTTGCTCATCCGTAGCGGGGCGCTGACGGAGGAGCAACTGGAGGAGGCCCTGCGCGTCCAGCGTTCGGGGGGCAACCGCCTGCTGCTGGGTGAGGTGCTCCTGGAGCAGGGGGTCTGCACGGAGGAGCAGATCATGGAGTGCCTGGCGCGGGGCTACGGGATCCCCTTCGCCCGCGTCAGCCCCAAGGTTGCCGACCCTAACGTGGTGGAGGTGCTGCCGAAGGAGTTCCTGAACAAGCACTGCATCCTGCCGCTGTTCAAGGTCCGCGGTACGCTGACGATGGCGGTGGCCGAGCCGGCCAACGTCTTCCTGCTGGAAGAGGTGGCCCGGATGACCGACTGTGAGGTGCGGGTGGTGTGCGCCACGGCCAGGGATATCCGCAATACGCTGGAGATCCACGTGCCCAGCGCCAACGTGTTCGTCATCGACGACATCGTTGACGAGATGGACGCCGGGGAGTTGGCGCTGGTGGAGGACCGCGGCGAGGACATCGCCGACCTGGAGGTGGCCGCCGCCAACTCCCCCGTGGTGCGGACGGTCAATTACCTCATCTCCAGCGCCGTCCGCGAAGGCGCCTCCGACATCCACATCGAGCCGGAAGAAAACGTGGTGCGGGTGCGGTTCCGGGTGGACGGCCGGCTGTACGAAAAGATTCGCCTGCCCAGCAAGATCCGGGCGGCGCTGGTCAGCCGAATCAAGATCATGTCCGGGCTGGACATCTCCGAGCGCCGGCTGCCGCAGGACGGAGGCATCCACGTGCTGATGGAAGGCCGGCCCGTCGACCTGCGCGTCTCCACCATGAACAGCCGGGCCGGGGAAAAGGTCGTTGTCCGCGTGATCGACAAGGAAACCGTCCTGGTCAACATCGAGAGCCTGGGCTTCAGCTACGAAACGCTCAAGCAGTGGCAGAAGGCCATCACGGCCCCCAACGGCATCGTGCTGGTGACCGGGCCCACCGGCAGCGGCAAGAGCACCACCCTGTACAGCGTGCTGAAGGAGCTCAGCAGCGACGAGGTGAACATCTGCACCATCGAGGACCCCATCGAGTTCAACCTGGCCTGGGTCAACCAGTTCCAGACGAACGAGAAGATCGGCTTCACGTTCTCCTCGGCCCTGCGCTCGCTTTTGCGGCAGGACCCGGACATCGTCATGGTGGGGGAGATCCGCGACGCCGAGACGGCGCGGATCGCGGTGCAGGCGGCCTTGACGGGGCACCTGGTGCTTTCGACGCTGCACACCAACGACGCCCCGGGGGCGATCACCCGGCTGCTGAATATCGGGGTGGAGCCGTACCTGGTGTCGGCGTCGGTGGTGGCGGTGCTGGCCCAGCGGCTGGTGCGCAAGATCTGCCCGCACTGCAAGGAGCCGTACGAGCCGCCGGCCAGCATCCGTCGGGCGGTGGAGCGGCTGTGCGGGGAGGTGGAGACCTTCTACCGCGGGGCGGGCTGCTCCAAGTGCCGCAACAGCGGCTTCTCCGGGCGGATGGGCATTTTCGAGTTGCTGGTGCCCGACGACAACCTGCGCGACCACATTACCTCCTCCCCCAGCGTCAACGAGCTGCGCGAGCTGGCGGCCTCCGCCGGAATGGTCAGCCTCCGCGCCGACGGCCTGGCGAAGGTGAAGGCCGGCATGACCGCGGTGGAGGAGGTCTTCCGCGTCTGCGCGGCGTGAGCGACCTGACAAGAGGGGGCGATGACACCCAGCCTGGATGAAATCTTCGACGTAGTAAGGGAAACCGGCGCCAGCGACGTCATCTTGACGCCGGGCGTTCCCCCCGTGGCGTGGGTAAGGGGAAGCATGGCCTTCCTGCCGGGCGAGCCGCTCCGGGGCGACGGCGTCGGCGACGTGTTCCTGCCGCTGCTCAGTGAGGAGCAGAAAACGCGGCTGGAGGAGCTGGGGGACCTGGACTTCTCCATCGGCCGGCGAGAGATAGGGCGGCTGCGGATCAACCTTCACCGGCAGCGCGGAACGCTCAGCGCGGCCACGCGGTTCATCCCATTGCAGGTGCCCAGCTTCGAGCAGCTCAACCTGCCCCGGCGCGTGCTGGAGTTCGCCAGGCTGCCGCGCTGGCTGGTGCTGGTCACCGGCGGGGCCGCCACCGGAAAGAGCACCACGCTGGCGGCGATGATCGACTTCATGAACAAGAACTACTCCTACCACATCATCACCCTGGAGGACCCGATCGAATACACGTTCCACCACCACCGCAGCGTCATCGAGCAGCGCGAGATCGGGCGGGATGCCGTCAGCTTCGCCTCCGCCCTGCGGCACGTGGTCCGGCAGCGGCCCGAGGTGGTGCTCATCGGCGAGATGCGCGACCTGGAGACCATCTCCGCGGCGCTGACCGCCATCGAGGCCGGGCACCTCGTGCTGGCCACCCTGCACACCTCCTCGGCGGTGCAGACCATCGACCGCATCATTGATATCTTTCCCGCCGCCCAGCAGGGGCAGGTCCGCATCCAGCTGTCCTCCACCATGCAGGGGGTGTGCTGCCAGATGCTCTTCCACGACCAGTCGAGCAGGGGAATGATCCCGGCAGTGGAGATCATGGTCCCCACCCAGGCCATTCGCAGGGCCATCCGCGACAGCGAAACGCACCTGATTCAGGGCATGCTCGAGACCGGCCAGTCCCTGGGCATGCAGTCGATGGACATGGCGATCTCACGGCTGGTGGCCGCCGGGCGCGTCAGCCGCGAACACGCCGTCGCCGGCGCCCATGACCCGGAGAAGATGAAAAGGCTTCTGGCCGCTTGATGACCATGAGGAGCGCGACCCCATGCCGACATTTGTATATCAGGTCAGAGACGCAAAAGGAGACGCCGCCACCGGCGCGGTGAGCGCCAGCGACGCGGGCGAGGCCTCGCGACTGCTGCGCCGCGAAGGCCACGTCATCGTGGAGCTGCACGAACGGGCCTCCAGCCAGCCCGAGGCGTCGACCGGGGCCCCCCGCGCCGGCCGAAAGCACGTCAAACACGACGAGGTGATCTTCTTCGCCAACCAGCTGGCAGTGATGGTGGATACCGGCGTGTCCCTGGCCGACGCGCTGGACTCCATCACCGCCCAGAGCGGCAGCGAGGCCTTCAAGGTGATCTTGACCGACATTTCCGACCAGGTGAAGGCGGGGTCGGAGTTCTCCTCGGCGCTGGCGCGGTACCCGAAGGTCTTCGGCCGGCTGTTCGTGGCGATGGTCAAGGCCTCGGAGGCTTCCGGCACGCTGGGCAAGATGCTGCAGCGCGTCTCGAACTATCTGGAGAAGCAGCGGCAGGTGAGAAAGCGCGTCAAGGGAGCGATGACGTATCCGCTGGCGATGCTGGGCTTCTGCGTCGCGGTGCTCATTGCCCTGTTGATTTTCGTGCTGCCGAGGTTCGAAAAGATCTACGCCGGCCGGTCCGCCGTCCTGCCCATGCCGACGCGCGCGCTTCTGGGGCTGTCCCATGGGTTGACGGACAACTGGCCCTTCGTCCTGATCGGCTTCGGCGCCGTGGCTGTCGGGAGCTACGTGCTCTTCCGCAGGCCGGAAGGAAAGGTCCTGCTGGACCGCATCCGCCTGGACATGCCCGTGGTGGGCGGAATGACGCGCCGGGCGTGCCTGGCCCGATCCCTGCGGACGCTTTCCACCATGGTTTCTACCGGCGTCAGCATGCTGGATTCGCTGGAGATCGCCGCCGAGGTGTCGGGCAACGTCTTCTTCGAACGCATCTGGCGGGAGCTGGACGAGAGGCTCACGGAAGGGGCTTCGCTCTCGGAAGAGATGCACAACCACGAGCTGATCCCCCCGTGCGTGACCCAGATGGTCTCGGCGGGGGAGCGCACGGGCAAGCTGGGAGCGGTGCTCGAGCGCGTGGCGGTGTTCTGCGAGGAGGACCTGGACACCTCCATCCGGACCGCCACCAGCTTCGTCGAGCCGGTGATGATCATCGCCATGGGGCTGCTGGTCGGCGGCATCGCCATGGCCTTGCTGCTGCCGGTCTTCTCGCTGTCCAAGGTCGTCGCCGGGTAGAAGCCAAAACACGATACGACGAAACCAGCGGGGCGCCCACGCCTCAGGGGTGTCCCGATGTCAGGACTACCGCTGAATGGCGGAGGGAGATCCTTACTAGGGGCGGGGGCGGTTCGTTCAGCAGTTCGGGCGGGCCGTCCCCCGCTTATTTGTCCGGCCCGGCCCGAGGATCCCGCCGGCCCACGAGGCCTCGGCCCGTCGAGGGCGTTTCCTGATCTGTCGCGTCCGGGTCCGCTTCGCACAGACCTCCGCCCGAAAGCGCCTCCGGGCCCCAAAGCCGGCTTCATGGCTCCCCTTTTCCCGGCACGAGCCGATCAGGTTCCTTGGCGAGGAAGCGAAAGGTCGTTATCCTATGCCCCGAGGCGGTTCTGAAGCGCCGCGCGGGAGAGCAAGCGATGGTGAGGCGAAGCTTCTGTGCCCGGCAAGTCGCATGGATGATCGTGATGGCGGTCTTCGTGTCGGCGGGTGTCGCCCCGGCCGGCGAGACAGGCCAGCCGCCGGGTCCGCCCGGTGACTGGCTGCCCACCGAGGGCAAAGGGACGAACTGGCTCCAGTCCACCGCCAGGTGCCGCGAGCTGCTGCCGAAGCTGAAGTTGGACGATCCCCTCGTCCGAAAGTGCCTGCCCAATATCGGGGACAAGGTCCGGATGATCCGCTGGGCCGAGGGCTTCGACTGGCGGACGATCCCGGCCGTGGAGTTCCTCGAAAACATGCTCGCCGACCTGATCGCCGGCAAGCTGCCGAATACCCGCTACGCCGGCAAGGGGATCGCCTTCCCCTACTGGTCGCAGGCCATGCAGCGGATCGAGGCGATCTGGCTGCACGTGCCGCCCTCGTACGACCCCGCCAAGGAGTACCAGCTCTTCATGTGCTACAAGTGCGGCGGGGGGATCCACTACAAGAAGGACGAGGACGGCGTCGGCCGGGCCCACGGCGGCTACCGGCCGAGCGTCGAGGTCGCCAACCAGACCGACACCTTCTTCGCCTGGAGCAGCCTTTCCATCCAGGTGAAAGGCCGGATGAACGCGAACATTGAACTGATGGAGGCGATACCCGCGATGGCCAGGGAGTTCTCCATCAGCCCCGACCGGGTGTTTCTCACGGGCTATTCGGACGGGGGCTTCACGGCCATCTGGCTGGCGTCGCGATTTCCTCACCTGGTAGCCGGCATCGCTCCCGACTGCGCGAACTGGCAGTACAGCAACGTCAACCAGGTCGGCCTGTACGACGTCCCGTTCCTCATGGTGGACGGCTGGTACGACGGCGGCTACGTGCAGACCAATTTCGCGCGCTTCCACGTCCTGCACACCATGGGCTACCCCGTTGAGGTCATCTTCGGCAAGCACGGGCATACCTACGCGCCGTACGAGAACGTCACCGAGTTCGCGCAGATCCTCGACTGGGCCAAGACAAAGCGCCGCAACCTTTGGCCGACGCGCGTCCGCTACGCCACCTGGAATCTCTACTGGAACCGGGCGTTTTGGCTTTCCATCGAGCGGATGGCCGACCCCTGCTTGGCCGCCCAGATCGACGCGGAGGTCAAAGACGGCAACCGCATCGATGTAAGCACTTGGAACGTTGGGGCTTACAGACTCACCCTCGGCGGCAAGCTGCTCGACCCCGCCAAGCCGGTCACGGTCCTGACCAACGGGAAGGAATCGTATGCCGGTCCGTTCAAGGCCGAGCTGCTCATCGAGCCGGTCAAGCCGCCCGAAGGACGATTCGTGAAGGGCCCGGCCAGTCACGGCGGGATCAGTGCCCGGATCAACGCCGACACCTACGGGTCGAAGGATTCCCTGAAGATGCCCGGCCGGCGGTGGATGTGGGTGAAGCCCACCGCCGCCGACGAGGAAACCGCCAAGCTCCTTGCAGACTGGTATCCCAAGGATGCCAAGCCCGACACCGACCTGACCGATCAGGACATTGCCGAGCGTAGCCTCTTTCTGTACGGCGGGCCGGAGATCAACCGCTTCACCGCCCGCATCGCCGCCGACCTGCCCGTGAAGTTCGGCAAAGGCAGCTTCACCATCGGCAAGAAGGTTTACGACCAGCCCACCTGCTGCGTGGCGTTCATCCACCCCAACCCGCTGAGTGCCCGGAAGTACGTCATCGTCTATGCCTTCAACGACGCGGCCGCCTTCATGCGACACCGCTTCTTCGGGCCGATGAAGCAGATTGCCAGCGCCTGGCATTTCCGCGAGGGCGACTGCGTGGTGATGGGCGTACCGGGCCGGCAGAAGCAATGGGGCGCCGAGGTCGCCGCCGCCGCCTTCCAGACCGAGCACCACCTCTTCGACGTGGACTGGCGGCCGCATGGCAGGCAGCCGCTGGGCGAGCTGGCGGCACGGTTCGACTACGCCCAGATCCTGCGGCTTCGGGCCGACGCCATGCGCGAGGCCGCCGGGGCGGACCTGGCCATCATCAGCTCCTACACGCCCTCCTGGCGGCTGTGGCGCAGCTGGCTGCCGGCCGGAGCGGTCACCATCCACGACCTGGCCACCGTGGACATGCTGCCTGAGTACATCACCGTCGGCGAGATCGAGGGCGGCGTGCTCTATCGCGTTGACGGCAGGGGCAGGGCCAGCGGCCTGCTGCCCGGGGCGGCGGCCTCCACCGTCCTGGCCGACAAACGCGATCCTTCCTACGAGGCGAAGACCTCCCTGGCACTGTCAGACATCGACCCCAAGAAGACCTACCGGGTGGCCATGGGCTACGCCGGCCTGCCCACCTACGGGGTCAATCCGGCCAAGATGCCGGATATATACTTCTTCGCGAGCCCCGAGGAATTCGCCAAGAGCGAGCACACCAGTCTGCCCGTCCGGAACATGCACCAGATCCCGCTGGAGGTAAACGACGCCGTCGCCCAATACATTCAGAAGCACAAGAAGGTTTCGCCGCGGGCGGCGTGCTTCGACCTGACCCAATACCTGATGAATCCGCAGGCCAA
The DNA here is from genome assembly GCA_001303665.1 of Phycisphaerae bacterium SM23_33. Lineage (GTDB taxonomy): Bacteria > Planctomycetota > Phycisphaerae > SM23-33 > SM23-33 > SM23-33. The sequence continues at coordinate 8,506 of LJUF01000032.1, forward strand.
CGAATTCGGCGCCTACGACTGGCTGCACGTGGGGGCGAACGTGAGTTGGGTCAGGCCCGACAACGCGCCGCCGCTGACGTGCCGCTACACCGTCAACCTGGGCCTGCGGGCGGCCGGCGATCCGGATCTGGCGCCGCCCCGGCAGAATTCCAAGAGATTCCTCGACGGCGACCTGGCCGCCTGCGGCAAGCCCTTGGGCTCTCAGTTTGCCAGCCTGGCGAAGAAGCTCCCCGTGGCCGTCGCCATGGCTGGGGAGGAATTCGCCATCGTCGCCGGCGAAGACGGAAAGTCCTATCGCCTGGCCGCCCCGGGCGCCGCCGCCGTCGGCAGGGCCATCCTGGTCAACATCGGGCTGGCCAATGCCGGCGAGAAGGACGTAGTCGGCCTGGCCGCACTGGGCAGGACCTCCATGAGCCGGATCAACCCCTGCCTCTGGCCGGGCCGGAAGCGCGACCAGGACGCACCGGAGCCGTACTACTACGGCTTCCGCGCCTACCCCAGGCCGCCCGGCCACGACAACGCGGCCCTGTTCCTGTTTGACGGCAAGGCCCCGCCGATCAGCGTGATCGCCGAGCGTCAGGCCGGGTACAACTTCGGACTGTTCGCCTTGAGCCGGCCGGTGGAGGTCGAGGCCGGCGCCGCCTCCTCCATGCCGCTGCTTTTCATCGCCGTGGACAAGCCCCCCAAGGGGCCGGACATAGACCTGCCGGCCGTGCTCGAGGCGCTGAAGGCAGAGCTGATGAAGAAGCTGTCGGCTTCGGCAGGCCGCGGCGCCGGGTGATCGCGGCCGAGCGGGTTCGTGGAAAAGGTTGCGGCGGCCCGCAATGGCCGCCGCGGCTCACGTGCCTTGCCTTCGATGGGAGCGTGTCAGTCTTCTGGCTTCTGCGGCTCGACCAGGTTCATTTCGCACTCGGCCGCCAGGTCGAGCAGCTCCGCCCGATGAAGGTCTTCCAGCTGCTTGTCTCGGTCCTTGAGCTTCTCGTTGAACTTGATGCACTTTTCCGTCATCTGCTGGTGGGTGCCGTGACTGCCGCCGATAATCTGGAAGTTCTCGCCGCGCGTGGCACGGATGTGGCCATCGTCGTTGTCCAGCCCGACCCCCAGCAGCATGGCCTTCTTCTTGGGCCTGGGTACCAGCACAGCCAACTCCCATAGAATTACTTCTTCGCCGCGTAGTCATATTTTATCGGAAGTTCCCCAGAATTACCAGCAGCCCAATCGCGCCGTTTGCCGGTCAATTGGCCTTCACGCAGCGGCCTTCGGCCCAGGCGCGGAGGTTGTCGATTCTTTCGGCCATGAGCACCGACAGCGGCCGGGTGGCGGCCAGTTCGGCCGAGATGTCTTCCTGGGTCAGCTCGCGATCTTTGGCGAAGGCGGCGTACATGGCGGCCACGACCGCCTGTTCGATCTCCGAGCCGCTGAAGCCCCCCGAGGCTTCGGCCAGGGCGTCCAGGTCGAACGCCGCCGGGTCACGCTTCCGCTTGGCCAGGTGGATCCTGAAGATCTCCCGCCGGGCGTCGGCCGAGGGCAGGTCCACGAAGAAGACCTCGTCGAAGCGGCCCTTTCGCATGAGTTCCGGCGGCAGGGCCGTGACGTCGTTGGCGGTGGCCACCAGGAAGACCGGGTCCTTGTGGTCCTGCATCCAGGTCAGCAGTTGCCCGAACATGCGCTGGCTGAGCCCGCCGTCGCTGACGGCCCCGGCCGGGCCCGTGCCGGCCGAGGCGAAGGCCTTTTCGATCTCGTCGATCCATAGCACGCAGGGGGCCATGGCTGAGGCCGTCCCGAAGGCCGTCCGCAGGTGCCGCTCCGACTCGCCGACGTACTTGTCGTACAGGGCCCCCACGTCCATCCGCAGCAGCGGCAGCTTCCACTTGAAGGCCACGAACCGGGCCATCAGACTCTTGCCGCAGCCCTGCACCCCCAGCAGGAGGACCCCCCGCGGCGATTCCAGGCCGTACCGTCGGGCCTCGGGGGTCATGGCCTTGGCCCGCAGCGACAGCCAGCGCCGCAGGGCCTTCATGCCGCCGACGGACGGGAAGGCCTCCAGCACGGGGACGTAGTCCAGCACGCCCGTCTGCCGCAGCCGCTGGCGCTTCAGCTCGATGGCCCGGCCGATGTCGTCGGCGTTCAGCCGGCCGTCGCTGAGGACGGCCTCGGCCACCACCTGGATGATCTCCATGCGCGTCAGTCCGCAGAGGTTGGCCAGGAATCTCTGAAGCTGCACCCGGTCCAGATCCACGACGACCTCGCCGGCCAGGCTCAGGTCGCGGACGGTTTTTCGCACGAGCTTGTAGATCTCGTCGGCGTCGGGCAGGGCCAGCTCGTACGGCACGGCCAGCGGCCGCAGGGCGGCCGGCAGCTCCCCGCCGGGGGCGAACATGAAAACGGTCCGCCGGTCCTGGGCGAAGTCGGCGGCGACGTCCCGCAGCAGCCGCTCGGCCGCGGGGGCGTTGAGGTGGCGGATGGCGTCCTTCAGGACGTAGACCATTTGCGTGTCGTTGCCGCGCATAAAGCGCAGCGCCCCGGTCAGTGTTTCCGTGCCGGCCATCAGCCCGCAGGTGTCCGGGGCGACGCGGTGCAGCCCGTCGCTGACCGACCATTCCATGACGGGCATGTGCATCGCCAGGGCGGCCTCGCGGACCGTCCGCGCGGCGAAGTCCTCCTCCACCGTCTGCAGGGTCACGATGGCGTGCCGCGTCTGGATCAGCCGCACCAGGTCTTCTACCAAATGCGCCATGTTTGCCCCTCGTCCTGGGCCGGGGTGATATCTTAACCCCGCCGCCGGCCAGGGGCAAAGCATGGTCGGGCGCCGGCAAGCACCCGGCTCAGGGGCCCGGGCGGTGCCGGCCGGGCGGCCCCGAAATGCATTGAACCAGGCCCGGGCGTAGGCTAGAAGTGTTTCAGATGAACGGCGCGGGCCGGGTCCTGCACGCCTGAATGAAGGAGCCGAGACGCCATGGTCCGCAAGACTTTGGCTGCCGTGCTGGTGGTTCTGCCGCTGTCGGCCGGTGTGGCCGCGGGCGCTTCGCGGGATGCCGTGTTGGCGGAAGTGCAGGCGAAGTTCGGCCCGCCGGTGATGTGGGTGGCCCGGCCGGCGGCCGCGCCCGTCATCGACGGCAAGCTGGACGATAAGGTGTGGGCCGAGGCACAGCCGGTCGCGCTGGGCTTCCTGACCGGCCGGTGGGAAACGCCGACGCAGAAGACCGAGGCCCGCCTGCTGGCTGACAGCAAGGCCATCTACTTCGCCGTGAAGTGCTTCGAGTCCGAGCCGCAGCGGGTGATTGCCGCCGGCCAGAAGCGCGACGGCGACTTGTGGAATGGGGACACGCTGGAGTTCTTTCTCGACCCGGGACATAAGTCTCTGCGGCACCAGTACGTCCAGGTCATCATCAACCCCAAGGGCCTGATCTACGACAGCAAGAACAACAACACCAATTGGAACGCGGACCTGTCGGTCAAGGTGGGCCGCTTCGAGGGCGGCTGGACGGTGGAGATGGCCGTGCCCATGGCGGAGCTGGGTGTGGAAGGCGCCGTCCCGAACGTGTGGGGGCTGAACGTCAACCGCCAGCGGCCGGAGCTGGGCGAGATCGCCCCGGTCCGCGGCATCACCTCCACGGCCGTTCCGTTGAAAGAGCCCGACAAGTACCGCGAGGGGGAGGACACCGCCTGGTCGCCAACGTATTGCCGCTCCAGCCACGTCGTGCAGCGATTCGGCCACGCCGTGCTGGAGGTGGGCAGCGTCAAGGTCGCCCCGCCGGAGAGGCTCTTCGAGATCATCTACAAGAACGACTTCGATGGCGTGCCTGCCGCGAGCAAGCAGGCAGGCGGCGCGGCCGGCTGGAGCGGTGTCGACATCGTTGAAGAAAACTTCCGCGGGCCCGGCCGGTGCATCGCCCCCAAGGAGGGCAAGGGCGCCGTCCAGTTCACTGTGCCGCTGCGGGACCTCGACGATGTGACGCTGATCATGGCCTTGAAGATGCCGCAGAACGGCCGGCTGTACTACTACGGCCGGGCGCCCGATAACGAGCAGTGCGAATCCGACCGCCACGAAATCTTCATGACAGAGGCCGCCATCGAGGCGCGGAAGTTCCCCGCCCTGCACGACTACGACACGCACGGCAGCATGATGGCGTGGAAGAGCCACGGCCGCCGCCGCCAGGTCCCCGGGCCGTGGCAGATGATGACCGGGCATTTCAGCGAGCCCAGCATCGGCTCGGTCATGTACCCGGGCACAGAGTGGGTGGTGGTGCGGACGCGGCTGGGGATGATGCGCCGGCAGCGCAGTCAGGGGCTGGTGCCCATGGAGCAAAACTACCCCCGCGGGCTGACGTTCGCCGCGGGCGAGCCGTACCTGATTGACGATTTCGTCATCTTCCGCGGCGTCGACCTTCGCCCGCCGGAGGCGGTGTCGGCCTCGTATCAGGCGGCAGGGGACAAGGTAAAGCTGCAGTGGGGCAAGGCCCGCGACAACACCCTGACCGCCTACTACGAGCTGTACGGCGACGGTAAGAAACTCGCCGAGACGCACCAGCTCTCGGCGCTGGTGCCCGGCGGCTGGAAGAAGCTGACGGTGGTGGCCGTGGACTTCTACGGCAACCGTTCCGAGCCCGCGGAGGCGGCCGGGCCCGCAAAGCAGTAATCGTCCGGCCCGGGCACAAGGGGAGCTGCCATGTGGGACGACTGGAAGAAGATCGTGGTCCTTCTGCTGCCGTTCTTTCTGGTGATTGTGGCGGCCATCGCCTGGCTGGTCCTGAAAAGGACCATCCGTTCGCGCTTTCGCATGGAGAGGCAACTCCGCGACGATCCGGACATCAACGAATGGCTGGTGGTCTTCGGCTGGAGCCGGAAGGTCCTGTACGGGCCGACCATCCTCATGTGCCTCGTCGCCGCGGCCCTGATGCTGGCCAGGGAGACCCGGGCGATCCCGAACCTCAACGCCGGCATCGTCGGCGGCATCTGGCTGGCGGTGTTCTTCGTCAACTTCCTCGTCGATGAATACGAGATGAGCGTCAAGGTGCTGCTGATCGCCCTGCTGTTGCTGCTGGTGCTGTTCCTGTGGCTGTTGTTCCTGGGCTGGGTGGTGCCGTTCGTCAGGGCCTTCCGGCACCTGGCCGTGTCGGTCAACTCCACGGGCTACCTGGTCATTGCGGCCTTGTTCCTGGTGGCGACCTTCGTGTCCTGGCTGCGGGGGCTGTTCTACTACGTGGCCCTCACCCCCAACTATCTCAACATCCAGACCGGGCCCACCGAAACCGGCGAGCAGGTCAGCCGGGAGGAGTACAGCACGCGGATCGACACCGGGGATTTCCTGGAAAGGCTGTTCGGCTTCGGCAGGATCATCATCACCTTCAGCGATCAGCGGCGGCAGCCCGTCGTGCTGCTGGTGGGCCGGATCGGCAGAAAGGCCGCCAAGCTCGAATCCATCCGCGGCAAGCTGGCCGTGGACCGGTATCAGGCTGCCCGGGAGAACGGCTGAGCGGCCCTGATTCTTGACATGCCGCCGCACAGCCGTATGCTGGATTGGCTGTGCGTGGGGAATGAGGACAGGTAAGGATGAGCGCTCAGAACGTCACGGTCGTCGGCCTGCAGTGGGGCGACGAGGGCAAGGGCAAGATCGTGGACGCCGTTGCCCGCCGCTGCCGGTACGTGGTCCGCTACTGCGGCGGCGCCAACGCCGGGCATACCGTCTGCGTGGGCTCGCAGCGATACGCCTTTCACCTGATCCCCTCCGGGATACTGCACCGGGGGGTGGTCAACGTCGTGGGCAACGGCGTGGTGTTCGACCCGGCCGTGGCGTGGGAGGAAATCGAGGGCCTCCGCCGCCGCGGAGTGAGGGTGGGGCCCGAGAACCTGCGCGTTTCCTCCGCCGCCAACGTGGTCATGCCCTGGCACAAGCTGGCGGACCGGCTGGGCGACGCCCGACTGGGGGCCGCCAAGCTGGGCACGACCGCCCGCGGCATCGGCCCCTGCTACGCCGACAAGGCCAACCGCTCCACCGCCATTCGCGTCGGCGAGCTGCTGCAGGCGGATGCCCTGAAGGACAAGGTCGCTCGGATCGCGGCCGAGAAGAGCACCATCTTCGCGGCGCTGTACCAGGAGCAGGGGCGGCTGGACGCCGAGGCCATCTGCCGCGAGTATGCCGAGCTGGGCGGGCGCTTCGCCCCCATGGTCGCCAACACCGCCGCCATGCTGCGCAAGGCCGTGGCCGCGGGCGAGCCCATCTGCTTTGAAGGCGGGCAGGGCAGCATGCTGGACATCGATCACGGCACCTTCCCGTTCGTGACGA
>LJUF01000302.1 GCA_001303665.1 Phycisphaerae bacterium SM23_33
GCCTCCAGCTCGCTCCGGGTGCGGCGAGGCGCCGGGGAGTGGCCCATGCTCATCGTGCTTCAGAAGCGCCCCCGCCGCCTCACCGCCGACAAAGACGGCTGGACCTTCCACTTCGCCGCCCCGGCCGGACACGTCATCGTCGCCCCGCTGTTCGGCCGGCGCTGGGTCAGCCTGGAGGAAATCGCAAAATGGAAGGATGGCCCGCCGGAAGAGGCCGTGGGCCAGGCGCGGCGATGGACGGCGCGGCTGCGGGCGATTCCCGTCGACGTGACCACCACGCAGCGGCTCGTCGCCGGCAGGCCGACGTTCACCGAGAGCTTCCAGTTCGAGCGGATCGCGGATGACTGGCAGACCCCGCCCAGGCCGTGGGCGCCCATCCCGCCCATGTTCGCCCTGGCCCGGGCCATGGGCCTGCCCGTCGAGGCGGACGGCGAGAAGCCGATCCAGGACTGGCAGTGGCTCGGCCGGCTGGGGCCGCTGGCCGGCCTCGACGACGCCGCCCAGACGGCCGGCTCGGACGACCCGAAGTACAAGCTGCTCCGCGACCAGCTCGGCAAGGAGATCGCCAAGGTCATCCAGGCCGGGCACATGGCCCCGCACATGTGGCCGTTCGGCGAGATGTCCGCCTCGTACTACGCCCCCACCTACTTCCACAATCCCGGCCAGACCTTCATCACCCTCATCCGCGCCCTCGACCACCTGGGCCGGCCCCAGGCCGACCGGCTCCGCGCCTACCTGCGGCGCGAGTTCAAGACTCACTCCCCCTTCGCCCTGGAATACTGGGGAAAGGCCGCCGACCGCAAAGGCGCCCGCCGCGAACGCTTCCCCGAGGATGCCCAGCCCCGGCACTGGGTCGCCGGGGCCAACTTCAACCTCCAGAGCCTGTACGCCGCCTGGCTGTATTACGACCGCGTCGCCGACCCGGCCGAGCGACCCGCCGTCTGGCAGGCCGCCAGCCAGTGCCTCCAGCGCCACCGCGCCCGCGCAGCCGTCGAGTGGGACTACACCGACATGCTCCGCTTCCCCGTCCAGGGCACCCCCCTGGGCACCCACATGACCCACCAGAACCATCCCTCCGTCGAGAGCCGCTTCGAGAGCTTCAACAGCCGCGTCAACGGCCTGATCGGCTACACCCGCCTGGCGCGGCTGGCCGGCGAGGAGCGCGCCGCCGAGACCGGCACCTGCCTGCTGGCCCGGGCGCTGGCACTACGGTTCGCGCAGCTTTACTTCGACCAGTACCTCATCCAGTTGGGCGTCCACCAGCCGCAGCTGCTCCCGCCGCCACTGGCCGACAACACCCGCCGGCTCCAGAGCCTGACGCTGATGCGCGGCCTGTACATCGGCCCCCGGCTGGCCTGGACCTACATCTGGAAGGAAAACACGCCGGAGTCGGCGAAAGGCGTCGGGGCGCGGGTGTATTTCTTCCACGTCAACCACCCCGTCTGGTCCGCCAGCCAGGGCAGCGGCGGCGTCAGCGGCGGACGCGACGTGATCGACGCCCCGCTGTTCTTCATCGGCCTGGACCTCACCCCCGGAACCGCCGGCTTCTACCGCGACTATTGCCGCGACTTCGTGGAGCTGGCCTTCAAGCACCTGGCCTTGACCGCCCCCACCTGGTACGTCGCCGACGGGCCCACCTACTGGAGCAGCGAGGAGTCCGTCGGCCCCCCGGAGGTACCCTGGGCGTGCTTCCTGGCCAAGGCCATGATCCTCCAGGCCGACGGCCGCGAGCTCTACAAGTACGTGGACTTCCCCCAGGCCGCCTTCGGCGACCTGTATTACCTGGGCAAGCTCTGCGCGGCGCTGGAGGCGTTTGCCAGGAAAGCCAAGTGACGACCCGCCGCCGCGCCCGGAACCCGCCGGGTAACAGGTGACAGCTCGGGACCGGCCGGCCGGGAAAATCGCCGCATTTTGTCCTGTACGAGGGTGCCCCGACCGCTGTAAAATATTTTAATAGTGGACCATATGGTTGCGGCTGAGACGTAAGCCAGCAACGCAGATGAGCCCCCTGCCCCCTCCGCGTTGCTGATACCAACGGGCGGCGCAAATCGGCCGTAACGCATTTCGGACTGCCCCTAGTCGGCGGCACTGTATCGCAATTGGCAACCGTCCTGGCGCGGACGGCAACCCGCGTCAAGGAGCCCCTCGGGCGGCCGGGCCGAACAACCAAGCCGGCCGCGCCAAGGCGCCGATTGGTGAGGATCTGCACGAGCATGACTGGCACGGCCCAGCGGCTCGCGGCGAGCAGGAGTTCGGCGGGTAGTCACGGTGCTTCCCGCCAGGCACGGCCGGAACCCTGTGTCACGCGCAGGTGGCAGGAAAAAAGAGCCAGATGAGCGGACGGGGCGCGTTCGCGCCGGGCACCTTCTGTGAAGGAGTGAAGACCATGAAGCTACGGTGCATCTCCCGCGGGCCGGGGCGGCCCCGGCGGGGGCGGGCGTTCACACTGGTCGAGCTGCTTATCGTCGTCGGCATCATCGCCCTGCTGGTCAGCATCATCATGCCCTCCTTGAGCCGGGCCAAGGAGCCTGGACGGGCAGCGCTCGCCGCTGGGCTCTGGGCCACCTGAACCGGTACGTCGCCGGGGACAAGCAGGAGGACCTCCGCAACCTGGACGAGGGCGAGTTCCCCCGGGCCTACATCTGTCCCAGCGCCGACCTGGTGCAGGTCTACCTGCAGAACCCCTCGGACAAGTACCACGCCTGCTACTGGACGAACGTCGCCCTCCGGGCCAATCGCGGCCACTACGGGGCGTGGGGCGGGCTGTTCGACACGCACGGTCATGCCGGCGTGCAGCCCGGCTGGGACATAGACAGCGGCGGGCTGGCGCGGATCTTCGGCAGGCACTGCACCGGCGACGGCCTGCACTGGCGCAGCGTGTACCAGCCGACGCTGGACTCGCTGAGGCTGCCGGCCGATACCGCCTTCATGGGCGACACCAACAACAAGGCCATCACCCAAATCCTGGACGACCAGGGCAACCTCGTGGACCTGTACCATCCGACGCGCCCGGGCGAATGGTTCATCCGTCCCGGCTGGGGCTGGGTGCATGGCTCGCTGGGCTTTGACCGGCACCTGGATAAGCTGCTGCTGAGCTTTGTCACCGGCGGGGCCCGGGCCGTCAGCCACGAGGAGCTGGACCAACGCTTCTCCCACTGGCCGGCCGCCCACGGCGAGAAGGAGCTGACCGGCGATTTCATGATCCAGTACGGCGCCACGGAAAGCTGCCACGGCAGCAGGATCCACGATCTGCCCCAGAAGGTGGGACGGTGGGAATAGCTCAGCGGCGTGCCCTGCCGCCGAGAGCCCGCTCCAACCACAGGCCGAAATGAACCCCCGGAGGATCTCCGGCACGCCCGCCAGGCCAGGCTGAGCGGCGGCGGGCGCGGCACCCGCGCGCCGGACCGGCAGGCCAGCACGCGAGATGCCGCTTCAGCCGGCGCGGCGGCGGACCCGCTCCAGGATTCGAGCCGCCAGGCGATGGCTTTCCAGGGCATCCTCGGCCGAGCAGGTCGGCTTGGAGCCGGTCCGGACGGCCTGGAGGAAATGCTCGATCTGCTCGGTGAAGCCGAAGTGCCGCTCGGCCTCGACGTACCAGGCGTCCTTGCCGTGGCGGTAGGTCTCCTCGCGGCCGCCCTCGTACATGATGACCTTGTCCGGGGCGTACACCCGCAGGGAGAAGCCCTCGCCGTGGGCCTCCAGCTCGTCCTTCCTCATGCCGAAGTCGGCGGAGGTCTCGAAGACGCCCAGGGCGCCGCTGTCGAAGCGGATGAGGGCGGCGACGGCGGTCTCGGCGCCGGAGGGGCCGAGGTTGCCGTCGGCCTGAACTTCGACGGCCTCGCCGCAGAACCATCGCAGCACGTCCAGCACGTGAATGGCGTGGCCCCAGAGGTCGCCGCCCTGCTTCCACACCCGGCAGGTCTCGACCCGCCGCCCGGTGAGGAACTCCTTGGCCCTGCGATAGGCGGGCATGAAGCGGCGGTTGAAGCCGATCATGAGGATCCGCCCGCGGCGGCGTGCGAGTTCGACGAACTGCTCGGCCTGGGCCAGGTCCGCCGCCATGGGCTTTTCCGACAGGACGTGGAGGCCCAGCTCCATCAGCCGCCCCAGCGGGCCGCGCCGGTCGGCCGGCCGGGTCAGCAGGAAGGCGCACTCGGCCTCGCCCTCGGCGATGTCGTCGGCCGAGGCCACCGCCCGGTCGAAGCGGTACGCTCGACCGACGTGCCGGCGGGCGTCCTCCCGCGGCTCGGCCAGCACAGCCAGGCTCACGTCCTCGCGCCGGGCCAGCACCGGCAGGTACACCCGCTGGGCCATCTGACCGGCCCCGACCACGGCAACGCGGATCATCCTCTGCCCTCTTGCCGACGGGTTTCTCATGCGTCCTGAGGCTGCCGCCGGCAAGCTACAGCGCTGCCGCGCCGAATGCAAAGCGCCATTCCGCCGCCCCCGGCGGGGAATGAGGTGCCACGGCGAGGCCCATCTGCGTCCCCCAGGCCGGGCTCGGCGACCTGTGCTCTGCCCTTCTCATCGACACGGCAGGACTTTGCTTATGGTCTGATCGGGCTTATCCTGGGGCCATGGGTCAGCGTTCCCGAATTCTCGCATTCCCGGGTTCGCCATGGGTACGGGACGATAGATTGCCGTGAACAGCGGGCCAGACGAACGCGGCGCCGACGGAAATGTTGCCCGGACCGTCTCCGCCCGCGTGCTGGACTTCCTCGGCCTGGAGCGCAACGTGGTGATAAGCGTTGCAGCCGGGTCACTCGAGGCCCTTGGCGTCGGGCTGTGGGCGGGATATCTGGTCAAGGTGCTGGACGCCCTGGGCGCGGCGGGATGGATGATAGGCTTCTATGGCGCCGTCGGGGGCCTCATGGCGGTGGTGGCCCCCTTCCCCGCGGGGCTGCTGAGCGACCGGTTCGGCCGGGGGCGGGCGCTCGTCCTGGCCAGCGTGCTGGCCCTGGCGGGCTGCGGGGTGTATGTGCTGGCCCCGACCTGGTGGCTGTTCGTCCCAGGGGCCGTACTGCTGGGCTGTGCGGGCAGTTTTCGGTTCATGGGCTCGCAGGCGCTGACCAATGACCGCCTTCGAGAGCGCCGTCGGGCCATCAGCGTCGCCGTGCAGAACGTCATCGGCCGCCTGCCGGGCGTCATCAGCCCGCCCCTGGGCGGGGCCTTGATCGCCGTCATGGTGGCCCGGGCGGAAGCGGCGGGGCAAGGGGCCGGCGCCGAACCGGCCCTGCAAACGCTGGGGCTGCTGAGGGGGTTCCGGTGGGCGGTGGGCATCACGATCGTCTTGACGGTCATCGCCATCCTGCTCCAGCGCCGCTACTACAAGTTGCCGCCGCCGAGCCAGGACGCGGGGCCGATGCACCCAGTCCGGGTTCTCCGGTCGATGGCGGGCGACATGAAGCGGCTGCTGCTGGCCGACAGCCTGATCCGCATCGGCTCGGGGCTGTACCTGACCTTTCTCCCCCTGTACGTGCTCAACGTGCTGGGGCAGGGATACGTGCAGTGGGGCTGGCTGCTGTCACTGACGACGGCCACGTCGGTCATCATGTACGTACCCGCGGCCAAGCTCGCCGACCGCGCCGGGCGGGTCAGCCGACGACCCTTCGTCGCCGCCACGTTCCTGTTCTTCTCCGCCTTCCCGCTGGCTCTGGTGCTGGCGCCGTCGGCGGCCTAGCTGATCCCCGTGTTCCTCATCGCGGGACTGCGGGAGTTTGGGGAGCCGGCCCGTAAGGCCCTCATCATGGACCTGGCGGATGGGCAGCAACTCGGCCGCCGGATAGGCGCCTACTACATGGTCCGAGGCATGCTGATCTGCCCGGCCCCGTTCCTGGGCGGGCTGCTGTGGGGCTGGAACCCCGCGGCGCCCTTCGTGCTCGGCGGCCTGGTCAGCGCCACCGGGCTGGCGTGGTTTGTGCTGGAAGGCCTGCTGTTCGGGCGGCAAGCGCCCTGACCGAACCAGAACGTGGACGCGCCGCTCCGCGGAAGGCCGAGCTTCTCGGCAGCTCGGCGGCCGCAGACCGGCTACTTCCGCTGGCCTCCGCGGGCCTTCGTGGAACCGGCCTGCACAGCCGGCTGGACGATCTGCTCGAAGAGGGCGACCGTCTGCTGGATCATGTCCGGGTTGTCGCCCAGGAAAAACCCCACCAGCACCACGTCCTGCGGGCGAATGACCCGGGCGACGTACCGGAGGGCCTCGCCCACCGGCGTCCGCCCGGCGGCCAGCACCTTGTAGTGGACGGCCGGGCACTTGAGCGCCCGGATCGTCTCGGCCATGCGGTCGCGGTGGGCCGGGTCGAACTTCTCCTGGTCGGTGGGGACGTGGTCCGGCCGCTCCAGCCGCAGGCTGGGGTCGTAATAGCAGCAGAGCTGAAAATCGAGGTCCAGGTGGTCGCGGACCCATTC
>LJUF01000033.1 GCA_001303665.1 Phycisphaerae bacterium SM23_33
AACTCCTCTCCCAGCCGGCGGCGCTTGCGCTGGTAGTAGGCGGCCAGGGTGGAGGTCATGCGTGCCGCCGACCAGTGCGTGGCCCCGCCGGTCAGCAGCGGCGGCCTGGGGCCGATGTCGCGCATGAGGTGGTCGACGTATCGCAGCTTGGTCATGGCCGGCCAGTCGCGGTACCTCTCCTGCCAGCGGCTGTTGGGCGTCAGCCAGACGGCAAAGGTCTCGGCGAAATCCTCGTCCGGATGGGCCTGGGCATAGTTGTGCTGGAGGTGGCTGACGTACCGCTTGGAGTACGGCTGGGCATAGTAGTAATCGGAATACGCGGCCGAGAAGGGCCCGAACAGCTCGCGCCAGCGCGTCCTGTGGAACAGGCGATACGCGTAGTTGATGGCGTGGCCGGCCTCGTGCCGCAAGATCTTCATGCAGGAACCTTCGGTTCCGCCTTCCACCTCGAGCATCATCTTGTTTTCGAGTCGGGTCAGGCGGGGATGGGCGACGTAGAAGGCAATCCCGATGACGGGCACCTTGTCCGGGCACAGCCACTCATCCGCCAGGTAGCAGGCGGGGCGGAAAGCGATGCCGCGCCCCTCCAGCTCGGCATGCAGCTTCTGGATGCGCGGCTCCACGGGGGAGCCCTCGATCCGCAGCCCCAGGTCGCGGACGCGGATGTTGAGCAGATCCTCGTCGGAGAACGTGCTCCAGACTTCCGGCGAGATGACTTGACGCTTTCGAGGACCCATCTCTCCGCTACTATTCTACAGCAGCCGCGGCACGGACCCAAATGGATGTGCGGGCCGGCGCGGCCGCGGCCGACATAGTTTCTCTTCGACCAATTCAGCCGGTGGGCTTGAGCCCCGCGGACGACCTGCCGGCGGCCCGGTGAGCCCGGCCCGAGCGCTGGCAGGAGCCGGCTACCTGTCCGTGCGGAAGGGCGAGGCCGGCAGACCTTCCTTGTTATAGAGATTGCAGATCGGATTGTTGGCCCAGGCGTATCGAACGGCCGCCGGCTGCTTGACGCTCTGCGACCAGACGACGACCGCGTCGCCGTCAATCCCGGCCTCCGCCCACACCCACCTGCCGTCCTTGCCGGAAATGGCAAAGCCTTTGAGCGCGCCGCCCCTGGCCGCCAGCCCCCCGCCGACGTGCTTGAATCGCACGCGGACCCGGTCGCCCTCAACGCTCATCGAATCGTACAGCGGGCCGGAATACCCCAGCTTCTCGCCGTACACCCTCGCCCGCGCCGCCAGCGCCAGCCGCTGGCCGACGGCCTTCTTGTTCGTGGGGTGGATGTTCCCGGCCTCGCCGATGTCAATGGCCACGGCCATGGCGGTGTGAGGCACGGAGAGGTTCCGCCGCTGGGCGTCGCGGACCTCGGCCCATCCGCTGCGTTGGACGGGCTCGGCCTGGGGGGACATGTAGTTGGCCAGTTGCACGAACAGGAAGGGGAAATCGCCCTGGCCCCACTGGCGCCTCCAGGAGCGGATCAGCAGGGCCATGGTCCGCTCGTAGATGCCGGCCCAGCGGGCGTCGGACTCGCCCTGATACCAGATCACCCCGCGAATCCCGCAGGGCATCAGGGGGGCGATCATGGCATTGTAGCGCGAGCCGGGGGCGAACCAGGTGCCGTCCGGATCAGCCGGAGCCCCGGGCTTGGGCGGCGGGGCCTTGCCCTCGGCCCGGGCCTTTTCCGCGGCCGCCTGCCATCCGGCCAACTGCTTCTCGTACGCCGCCATCTGCCGCGGATACACCTCCTGGCGCTGCCTTCTCCATTCACCCACGATCCCCCTGAGCACCGGGTCCGATTCCAGCGCCGTTTGGCTCATCCACACCCGGGCCGCCGTGCCGCCCCAGGAGGAGTGGATCAGCCCCACCGGGACCTTGAGCCCGCGGTGGATCTCCCGGCCGAAGAAATACCCGACGGCCGAGAAGCCTCCCACCGTCTTCGGGCTGCACTGGACCCACTGGCCGGATACGTCCTTCTGCGGCTCCGTGGCCATGGCATGCTTGACCTGAAAGAGCCGTATCCCGGGAAGCTCGGCCGCGGCGACCTCCTCCGCGCCGTCCTGCGCCTGGGCCGTCGCCCGCGCCATGTTCGACTGCCCCGAGCACACCCATACCTCCCCTACCAGGACGTTCCTGACCTCGATGCTGTTCCTGCCGGCCACGGTCATCACGTGCGGCCCTTCGCCCTGGACAGGCCCCAGCTTCAGCTTCCAGTTGCCCTGCGAGTCGGCGGTGGCCGCCGCCTTCAGGCCGGCGATGGCGACGGTGACCTTCTCTCCCGAATCGGCCCAGCCCCAGATGGGCACCTCCAGGCCGCGCTGGAGGACCATGTTGTCGCCGATCAGGGCCGGCAGCTTGACGTCGGCCCGGGCGGCCGGGGCGGCCGCCAGCAGGCCGGCCAGGGCGAAACAGACAAGCCGGTTTCTTCGTTCCATGTCCTTCTCCGGGTTTCTCCTGCAGATCTCCAATGTCGGGGACGGCCTCCACCTTCCGCTCGCCTGGCGGGCGGCACTATAGCACGGCCGGCCGCCGCGGAAAACGGCGGAGCCGGACAGATGTCCCTTGCAGCGGCGCCTCAGCGGGTCCAGAATCGGCTTTGCTTCGGCCCGAAAACCCAGCGGGGCGGACACGACGGCGGCGTCCGCCACGCCCGAACAGGAGAGCGCGTCATGTGGCAGGGAAATTACCTCATCGTCTTGGCGGGGATCCTGCTGGCTTCAACGGCGGCAATGGCCCAGGCCGGCGGCGCGGCGGGGGTCGGGTCGTTTCGCCCCACCCGGGCCGGCGAGGCCCGTATCGTCCTGGAGCAGACGGCCCTGGAGCGCGGGCAGCCGGTCAAGGGAAAGGTCGTCCTCCCCGCCGCCGAGGGCGCGCCCGGTGCCCGGCGGCCGAACCTCATCATACGGGTCTCCGACTCCCTGGGAAGGTTGCTGGTCGAGGAGGCCATGCCGCTGGGGCCACAAGCCAACGAGGTGCCGTTCGAGGTTGAGGTACCGGGGGTCGTGGCCATGAGGCACACGATCAGCGCCGCCACGGACGAGCCCCGCGGCGCCGGCATGGACTTCATCTATTGCCCGCCGAAGGAGTGGGACGACTACATCTGCACCATCTGGCAGCGGCACAACGAAAAGCGGATCCCGTACCTCCAGGAGATGTGCCTGTCGGGCAGCCAGTGGAGCGGCTCCAGCTCGCACCTGCCGCAGCACTTCATCGAGGCCAACTATCGTTACTACCTGGAAACCGGGGCCACGTGGATCTTCGCCCCGTACCACATGTGGATGCCCGACAAGGAAAAGACCTACTACCACAAGCAGGCCAAGGCGGCCTTCACCAAGGACCGCACCGACTTCCGCATCCTGGAGCGGAACCCCTGCCTCAGCAACGACCACGTCAGGAGCCGGATCGAGTGGACCTTCACGCACCAGGCCCGGCTGCACCGGGACACCCGCCCGCTGTACTACACGGTGGCCGACGAGCCGGGCATCGCCAACCAGGCCGCGCCGTTCGACTACTGCTTCTCGCCACACTGCATGCAGGCCTTCCGCGAGTGGTGCAGGAAGCGCTACGGCACGCTGGCGGCCCTGAACGAGCAGTGGGGCTCGCAGCACCGGCGGTGGGAGGACGTCCGCGGGGCCACCACCGACGAGATCTTCGCCCGGAAAGAGGATAACTTCAGCCCCTGGTGCGACCACAAGGAGTTCATGGACGACGTGCTCGTCGGCGGCTACGCCCTGGCCAAGCAGTACATGCTGCGGCACGATCCGGCCGGGCGCATCGGCATGGGCGGCGCCCAGGGCCCGGCGGCGGTGGGCGGCTGGGACTTCTGGAAGCTCTGCCAGGTCTTCGACGTGCTGGAGGCCTATTACATCGGCAACAACTACGAGCTCATGCGCAGCTTCAATCCGGACCTCATCGGCTTCCACGCCTCCTTCGGGCCAGGCGATCCCGAGAAGCACCTGATCTGGTACCTGTTCATCCACGGCGACCGCGGGCTGCTGGTCTGGGACGACAAGTCCGAGTACGTCACCGACGAGGGCAAGTACAGCCCCCGGGCCAGGCAGGCCAGGCCCTGGTACCAGGAGCTGACCGGCGGGATCGGCAGGCTGCGGATCGCCTCCAAACGCACCGACGACCCCATCGCCCTGTACCACAGCCAGGCCAACCTGCGCGTGCACTGGGTGCTGGAGGTCCGCCCGTCGGGCAAGGACTGGATCCGGCGCGACAGCGGGTCGGAGCGGATCAACAGCCGGTACTTCCGGCTGCGGGAGTCGTGGGTGAAGCTGATCGAGGACAACGGCCTGCAGTACCGCTTCCTGTGCCCGCCGCAGGTGGGCAAGGGCGAGCTGAAGGCCTACGACGCCAAGACCGGCCAGGGCTTCAAGGTGCTCATCCTGCCGGAGGTGCTGGCGCTGTCCGACGGCGAGGCCAAGGCCATTCAGGCGTTCGTCAAGGCCGGCGGGACGGTCATCGCCGACAAGCTGCCCGGAAGCTTCGACGAGCACGGCAAGAAGCGGGACGCCTCGCCGCTGGCGAAGCTGTTTGAGGACCAGAAGCGGGCCATCCTGTTGGATCAGGAGATGCTGCCGTACTACCAGCAGCGGATCCTGCCTGGCAGCAAGGATCTCGCCCTGCGGGACACGCTGGGCGGGCTGCTGACGCAGGCGCTCGGCAAGGACCGCGTCACGCCGGAGGTCGTCGGCGCCGACGGCAAACCGGTGACTGGGGTGGAGGTGACGGTGTGGCGGAACGGCCGGGCGGAGCTGCTCGCCCTGCACCGCAACCCGCTGCTGCGGGTCAACGAGCTGGGCCCGCAGGAGTACAAGAAGAACCTGAAGTTCGAAGTGCCCGTGAAGCTGTCGGTCCGCCGCCGCGACGCGACCACGGCCTGGTTTGACGTCCGCAGCGGCAGCTCTCTGGGAGGCGGCAAGGAGCTGGGCGTCACTCTGCCGCCGTTCGAGCCCGTCTTCCTTGCCGCCCTGCCGGGCCTGGGCAAGGTCACGCCGCTCAAGGCGACCGTGGCCGAGGGAAAGATCACCGTCGTCCCCGACGGCTACGGCCAGGGGCTCGAGCAGTGCGTGTTCCATTTCGACTTTATCGGCCCGGACGGCAAGGAGCGGCTGGTGTATCGCAGCAACGTGGCCTGCGGGCCCAAGGGCGGCCAGTGGCCGCTGCCGCTGGCGCTGAACGACGCCGCCGGCAAGTGGACCCTCAAGCTCCGCCAGGTCGCCACCGGCAGCGCCCTGGACGTGCCGTTTCAGCACGGACGACCCGATTGACGGTTCGCCGCGACTCGGTTCGCCGCGCGCCGTTCGGTTCGCCGCGCCCCGGTTCGCGGCGCGCGGTTAGCCGCGCGCCGAAGGCAAGCGCGCACAAGGCGCAGACAACATGGTCCTGGGTTATCACCTCATCCTGAGCGCCTACGGGTTCTGGCTTCCCAACGACCCGCGCGGCTCCTGGTCCACCTTCGTGGGATCGTGGGAGCTGTACCGCTTCGGGGCGGCCACGACCACCACCTGCCGCCGCTCGCTGGCCCAGCGGCCGCACGACCGCGAGCGGCGCCTGGCCGCCAAGCGGGCGCTGAAGTACCCGGCGGTGCGTTTCAACGGCCGGCAGGCCCAGGCCGTCGGGGCCGGCTTCGGCAACAGGGTGCGGGAATCTCAACTGACCGCGTGGGCCTGCACCATCCTGCCGGAGCACGCCCACCTCGTCATCGCCCGGCACACCTACCCCGCTGAACAGGTGGCCAACCTGCTGAAGGGCTCGGCCACGACCGATCTTCTTCGCCGCGACCTGCACCCGCTGGCGGGGTATGCCGCGGCGGGGTGGCGTCCGCCCACGCCGTGGGCCCGGGGACAGTGGAAGGTGTTTCTCAAGACAGAGGCGGAAGTAGACAGAGCGAGCCGGTACGTGGAGGCCAACCCGGCGCGGGAGGGGCTCCCGCCGCAGAAATGGTCGTTTGTAGTGCCGTATCCGGGAACGTGCCCGAGCGGGGAAGTGGAGCGCTTCCCTTCGGGGCGCGGCTAACGGAACAGATCAATCTGGAGGTCGGCAAATGTTACAGAGAACGGGCATTTTCGCGATCCTGGCGTTCGGTCTGTGCGCGCGGGCGCAGACGACCATCCAGTGGGATTCCAAGGACGTCGTCGAAAGCCGGATGACCAACTACAAGTACCACTTCGGCCCCCCCTACGAGAAGCCCAAGGACCCGAAGGCCCCCAATCCGGGCTCCAACTACGGCAGCGCCACCCTGACGGTCACGGACGAGCCGCCCCGGCTGCTCGACCGCGTGCTCAAGCGCGACGCCGCCATCAGCGGCAGCATCACCGCCGCCCCCAAAAACGCGGAATCCGGATCGGTCTGGCTCGAGGACAACTACGGCCGCGTGCTTGACCGGGCCGAGCTCGCCCGGCCCGACTTCGCCTTCAAGCTGGACGCCTCCCGGTCGCTGCACACCGGGCTGTACCTGAAGGCCGAACTGAAGGCCGGCGAGAAGCGCCTCTGGTCGGGCTCGCAGGACGTCCGCATGGTGCCGGGCGACGAGGACCCCTGGGGCGACTTCATCCTGGGCGTGTACAACATGGGCACGAGGTCCGGCACGGGCGAGCTCTGGCGGGAGATGGGCCTGGGCCACCGGGCGGTGCAGACCACCGGCTCGCCCGCCTTCCCCGTCCAGAACGACCTGCAATTTCACTCCTCCAACATCCTGTACTCGCTGCTGGGGCTGTACCACCGCGACTACCAGCGCTGGCGCGAGATCAAGGCCAGCCAGGCCAAGGCCCGCGGCCCGATCCAGCTCGCCCGCCACCGCTGCCTGAGCGACCCGAAGGAAGAGGAGTTCATGCGGATCATCCTGACGGCCGCGGCCCTGCGCTTCCGGCCGTTCCGGCCGCTGCACTACAGCATCGGCGACGAGATCGGCATCGGGGACATGGCCAGCCCGCACGACCTGTGCGGCTCGCAATGGTGCCTGGGGCGCTACCGCGACTGGCTGAAGCAGGGCTACGGCAGCATCGCCAACCTCAACGCCCAGTGGGCAACCGCCTACAAGGATTGGGACGAGGTGGAGATGTTCTCCAACTGGCAGGCCCTGGAGCGGGCCAAGACCGCCAATTTCTCGCCCTGGGCAGACCGGCTGGAGTTCATGGACGACGTGCTGTGGGGCTTCGTGGCCAAGGGGGTGCAGATCATCCGCGGCATCGACCCGCAGGCCCGCTGCAACGTCTCCGGCGTCCAGCAGCCTTCCTGCTGGGGCTTCGACCACTGGAAGCTCAGCCGCACCGTCAACTGCGCCACCCCCTACGAGATCGGCGAAAGCCCCGACGTGCTGATGAGCTTCTACGACGACGGCCGCACGGGCAAGGTGCACATGCCCGGCTTCGGGGCGGACGCCGAGGGGCTGTGGCGCTCGTTCCTGCGCGGCTACGCCATCGCCCAGCAGTGGGATTCCTTCGGCGGCAACGTCTACTCCCGGATGATCGACATCGACCAGAAGAAGCCGACCGATCTCGGCAAGACGGTCAAGGCGTTCGCCGACTGGGTGCACGCCGGCCCGGGGCGGCTGCGAAACCGGGCCGAGCGCCTGCGCGACCCGGTGGCCATCCTGTACTCCCAGCCCTCGCTGCGCGGAAACTGGATCCTGGAGATGACCGTCCGCCCCGACGTGCACGACGGCGGCGACGGCTGGATCACCCGCGGCTCCTGGAGCGTCCGCCAGCGCGAGCTGTCCTTCCGCGTGCGGGTCTCGTGGGTGCAGTGGATGCACGACGTGGGCGTCTGGCCGAAGTTCGTGGACGCCAGCCAGGTGGACGACGGCTACCTCACCCGCAGCGGCTTCAAGGTGCTGGTGCTGCCGCGGGCGGTGGCGCTTTCGGACCGGACGGCCGAGGCCATCCGCGACTTCGCCGCCGCCGGCGGGACGGTCATCGCCGACACCTGGCCCGGCCTCGTGGACGAGCACTGCCGCATCCGCAAAGCCGGCGTGCTGGACGAGCTGTTCGGCGTCCGCCGCGGCGACTGGCGCCAGGTGAATACGGCCAGGCTCGCGCCCGGCGGCACCGGCATCAAGCTGGGCGGGCTGAACCTGCCCTTCGTGCCGCTGGAGACGACCCTCAAGGCCGATGCGGCCGAGGCCGGCGCAACCTTCAATGGCGCCGACGCGGCCGTCTCGCGCCGGGTCGGTCGCGGCCGGGTGCTGTACCTGAACTTCCGCCTGGAGAGCTATTTCCTGCACCGCCTCTCGCCCGGCATGACCACGGCGGCACGCAAGTTCCTGCTGGAGACGCTGGCCGAGGCCGGCGTCAAGCCCCTGTTCACGGTGCGGCTGCCCGGCAGGGACCTGCCCTTCCACGTCGCCGGCCACGACGTCTGCGCCTACCGCAGCGGCCGCGGATACCTGGTGGGCGTCATGCCCAACCCCACGGTCATGCACAGCGAGGTCGGCGGCGTCGAGACCCGCTACAAGGAGATCAAGGACAACGTCTTCCTCAAGGCCCACCCGGCCGAGTTGACGGTACCGGCCGGGCTGTGGGTGTACGACATGACCGACGGCGGCAAGGCCCTGGGGCAGGTGGGCCGCGCCGGCTTCACCAGCCAGCCGCTCACCGGGCGGTTCTACGCCTGCTGGCCCTTCGAGATCCGCGACCTCACCGCCAACGCCGAGCTGACGCCCCAGCGCCACCTGAAGATCGCCGGCCGCCTCGTGACCTCCGCGCCGGTGACCGACGAAAAGCTGGCGGTGCACCTGCGCGTCCTCCGCCCGGACGGCTCGGAGCAGCGGGCCTACCGCCGCACCATCGACTGCCGGCGGAACGACTTCGCCCTCGATCTGCCCCTGGCCGTCAACGAGCACGGCGACTGGCGCGTGGTCGTCCGCGAGCCCTGCACGGGGAAACAGGCAAGTGTGAATGTCAGGCTGCCATGACGGTGTTTCCGCGAGCCGGCAAGCCGCCGCCGGCCGGCCCGCACTGGTCCTGGGGTATGCGATGGCCCGATACGGCTACTTCGACAATGCCAACCGCGAGTACGTCATCACCCACCCGGCCCTGCCGCAGAGCTGGTACAACTACATCCGCAACGACGAGTACACCGCCCTGGTCTCCCACACCGGCGGCGGCACGTCGTTCTGGAAAGACCCGGTGCGGCTGCGGCTGCTGCGGTACAAGTTCCACCTGGCGCCGTACGACCGCCCCGGGCGGTACGTTTACATCCGCGACCGGCAGAGCGGCCGGTACTGGTCGGCCACCTGGGCCCCGGTGCAGACGCCGCTGCATCGCACCCGCTTCGAGTGCCGCGTGGGGCTCGGCTACAACCGCGTCACCACCCGCTATGACGGCGTCGAGGCCGAGATGCTGTACTTCGTCCCGCCGGACGACGCCCTGGAGATCTGGCACCTGACGCTGACCAACCGCTGCCGCCGGCGGCGAAAGCTGCGGACCTTCTCCTACGCCGAGTGGGCCGTCTGGGGCGTGCTCCGCGACCTGCTGAACATCGACAACGCCGCCGCCTGCGCCCGCTGCCGCTATGACGACGGCGTCTTCTGGCACACCACCCCCAACGACGTCGGCGCCAGCATCGGCACCTCCAAGTGGGTCTTCCCGATCGGCTACTTCACCTCCGACGCCCAGCCCGCCGGCTACGACGGCAGCCGCGACCACTTCCTCGGCGTCGGGCGGGACGAGTCGCGCCCCATCGTCGTCGAGCGCGGCCGGCCGTCCAACCTGTGCGCCAACGGGCTGTACCCGCTGGGCGGCCTGGCCCACGACTGGGACCTGGCGCCCGGCGAGTCCCGCACGATCACCTACCAGCTCGGCGCGGGCATGTCGAAGGGCCCGCTACGGCGGCGGATCCAGAAGTACCGCAAGCCGGCCGCGGTCCAGGCCGCGTTCGAAAAATTACAGCGCATCTGGGACGAGCGCCTTTCGACCTTTCAGGCCCGCACGCCCGACGGGCGCTTCGACACGGTCGTGAACATCTGGAACCCCTATCAGGTCATCAACGTGACCGCCAGCGGCACCGGCATGTCGCCGGTGAGCTGGGGCGCCGGCAGCAGCATGGGCTTCCGCGACAGCGGGCAGTCCGTGCTGTCGGCCGCGGCCCTGGACCCGCCCCTGGCCGGCCGGACCGTGCGCATCCTCTCGCACGTGCAGCATCGCGACGGCACGCTGACCAAGAACTTCGCCCCGCCGCCCTGGGAGGAGCTGTCCAGGTCGCGGTCCACCGCGGCTTGGGCCCTCGGCGAGAGCGGCTTCCTGGACAACCAGGCCTGGTACCCCATCTTCGTCAACGCCTACCTGAAAGAGACCGGCCGGCTGGGCCTGCTGAAGGAGAAGTTCCCCTTCGCCCAGGGCGGCCGGCGGACGCTGCTGGCGAAGATGGTGCTGGCGATGGAGGTGCTTTGGAATCGTCGCGGCCCGCACGGCCTGCCGGCCACCGGGCACGCCGACTGGAACGACTGCCTCAACCCCGCGAGCAAGGACTCCGAGAGCGTCTTCAACGCCATGCTGTTCTGCGCCGGCTGCCGGGCCCTGGAGGAAATCTTCGCCGAGCTGAAGCGGCGGCGGGATACGAAGCTCTGGGCCAGCCGGCGGGCGAAGATGGCCCGCGCCCTCGAGGCCCACGCCTGGGACGGGGCCTGGTACCGCCGCATGTTCCTCGCCAAGGGCGGGCGCATCCTGGGCAGCCGGCGCTCCGCGAAATGGGGCAGGATCTTCCTGGAGCCGCAGGTATGGGCGGGGCTGTGCGGGGCGCTGAATCCCGCCCGGGCCTGCCGCGCCATGGACAGCGCCCGCAGGACGCTCAGCACGCCCTTCGGCCTGCGGCTGCTGGCCCCGCCCTGCCCCGGATTCGAGCGGGAGGTCGGCAGCCTCGGCATCCTCAACATGGGCTTCAAGGAGAACGGCTCGGTCTACAGCCACGCCAACGCCTGGGCCGCCTGCGCCGAGGCCGCCCTCGGCCGCGGCGACCTCGCCTTCCAAACCTTCATGGACTTCCAGCCGATCATGCGAAACGACCAGGCCGAGGTCCGCGAGATCGAGCCCTACGTCCTCGGCGCCCAGGTCCAGGCCGAGCCGTTCATCCAGCCCGGCCGCGGGCGAAACCCCTGGGTCACCGGCAGCGCCACCTGGACCTGGCTGGCGGCGACGCAGTACATCCTGGGCATCCGCCCGGAATACCACGGCCTGCGGATCGACCCGTGCATCCCGGCCGGCTGGGCCGGCTTCACCGCCACGCGGCGCTTCCGCGGGGCCTTCTACGACATCGAGGTCCGCAACCCGCGCCGCCTCTGCCGCGGCGTCAGCCGCCTACGGGTGGACGGAAGGGAAGTGCCGGGTGCGGTCGCGCCGCTGCCGGCCCACCCCGGCCGGCGCGTCGCGGTCGAGGCCGTCCTGGAGGGATAAGCGCGAGGCAATCCAGGCTCCGGCCCGGCCGCCGCGGCCGCCGGCGGGGCTCGCGGGGAAACTTTTCCTTTTCCTGTCGCAAAGCCCGCCGCCGAAGCGACCATTGCGCGAGGATTCGAATCCCGGCGTCCCCGAGGAACCCATGTGCCGGACCGACGGATACTTTGTTCAGCGATGCCTGAACGGCAGGCCTGAGGAGTTCCGGCATCTGATAGAGCGCTATCAGGGCGTTCTGCTGTCGCAGCTTACGGGCCTGCTCGGCAGCGCCGACCGGGCCGAGGAGGCCGCCCAGGAGGCCTTCGTGCGGGCCTACTTTGCACTGGGGCGGCTGCGGCGGGCCGACTCGTTCTTCAGTTGGCTGGTGGGCATCGCCACCCGGGTGGCGGCCGACCAGCAGAGACGCGACGCCCGGCGGCGCCAGGCGGTCCGGGCGGCGGCCGAGCTGGCTACACCGGCGCCCGGGGCCGCCTCGGCGGGCGCGGCCGACCAGCCGCTGCGCCGGGCCGTGGCCGGCCTCCCCGAGGATTACCGCCAGGCCATCCTGCTGCGGTACTACGCCGGCCTGTCCTGCGCGGAGCTGGCCGAGCGGCTGGGCAAGCCGCTGGGCACGGTGACCAAGACACTGTCTCGGGCCTACGCCATGCTGCGCGAGGCGTTGGCCGGCGACGAGGGCCGCCCGAAGCCAAGAGATCACGAGGTGGACTCATGAACTGCCAGGAATGTCAAGAACAGTTGACGGCCTACGTCGAAGGGCTGTTGGACGAACCCACTCGCCGGGACGCCGAGGCGCACTTGCAGTCGTGTCCCGGCTGCCGGGCAGAGTGCGAGAAAACCCGTGGCCTGCGCGCCCGGCTGACGGCCGACGCTGAGACGACCGCACAGACGTCGTTAGCCGGGCCGGTCATGGACGCCATCCTGCGAAAACAGACGAGTAAACTCAGGAGAATCGCCATGCTGAAGAAATACACAAGGGCCGGACTGGTCCCCGCGGCGGCCACGATCGCGGCCGCTGTCATCCTGTGCTACGCGATGCTCGGCGGCGGGGCCTCACTGAGCCTGGCCGAGGTCCAGGCCGCCGTGGCCGAGCAGTCCTGGGTGCACGTCACCTACGACACCGGGCCCTTCGTGGAGCAATGGGTTTGTCTGGCCGACGGCAACACGTACTGCAAACGCCGGGACGGGGACGTCGTCTTCGCGGACTGGGCCAGGAACCTCCGGTATTGGTACGACCAGCGGGCCCGATACATCTCCGTGGACCAGCCGGCCACCTGTCCCGGCGGCCAGGTCCCGCCATGGCAGCCACAGACCGCCTGGCAGCACGTGGTCGGCCCCTACGAGCAGCTCGCCGGGGAGCCCGCCCCAACCGCCGGCGTCGAAACGGAGCACGACGAGCTCGACGGCAAGAAGACGATCCGGTTCGATCTGTACTACAAGGACGCAACCGGAAAGGACATCCTGCTGACCCAGTTGTGGGCCGACCCCAAGACCCGCCTTCCCGTGCGGCGGCGCGACCGGCTGCAACTGGCGCACAGGAAACAGTTCAAGCAGGAGTGGGCCACGGGCCTTTATGACTTCCCCCCCAAGGGCCCTTCAAGCCTGTACGACCTGGGTGTGCCGCGGGACGTGCCCGTCCGCAAGCAGCTCGCGCCGGAGCACTGGGCCGGCGAGGTCAGGAAGGTCGTCGAGGCCGCGGAGCAGGCCCGGCAGCAATTCCCCCGCCGGTATCGGGCCGTGGTGTGGCGGGATCAGCAGAGGAGCGAGATCGACATCCTTTACCGCGACGGGGTCAGAATCCGCCAGGAGCGGTACTTCAGCCTGGACCCGGCCGGGGAGGGCGGGAAGGCGGCCCAATACTCCCTGGCGGTGCCGACGACGCCTGAGAAGATCCTGGAATGGGCCAGGGGCCAGGTGCCGGTGTCGATCGGGCTGGCGGACGGGGAAACGGAGTACTCAAGGCGCAATTCGCTTCCCTGGCACAATAGGACAACCACCGTGAGGGTGCTGAAGTACCGCAAGCGCGACCTCCTGGCCAAGGGCAGCCGCCCGGAGGAGATCCAGTGGCCCTTGGACAGAATGGGCCCGCCCGAGATCCTCGAGCATACGCCGGAAACGCCGGCAGGGTGTATCGCCCTGCGCTTCGAGGGCGGCAATTCCCGCTCCGACTATTACGTCGATCCCTCACACGATTACATCTGCGTGAAGCAGCTGCAGTGGCGAACCCGTGACGGTAAGTGGGAGAAGGAAAGGGAATCCTGGCTGTTCGACCTCCGTCGCCTGCCGGGCAGACAGTGGTACGCCACCCGGCGCCTGTTCATCGGCTACGGGGACTCGACCAGAAACATCAGCTCCAGCAAGTTGTTCTGGAACATCGACGTGGAGGTCCTGGAGGACGGGCAGTTCCCGGCGGGGACCTTTGACGGCGAGAAACTTCTCGAGGGGGCCAAGGTGGAGAGCTACTGACCGCCGGCGGCACGTTCTTGCCAAGGCGGGGCCGGACCCGGTAGAAGTATGCGCTCATTGCCTGTCGCGAAGGTCTGAAGCGCAAGTTCGAGGATCGGGGCGGCCCGGCGGAGATCGAAGGAGCTTGCCATGCCGGCGGTAAAGATCAGCATCATCGGCGGCGGGTCGGCGTACATGACGGCGATGTTCTCATCCCTGGCCCGCCTGGCCCGCGAGGGCGGCCTGGCCGGCAGCCGGATCGCCCTCATGGACATCGACATCGAGAACATCGAGCTCATGGGGCGGTGGGCCCAGGCCGTGGTGAAGAAACACGACCTGCCGCTGAACTTTTCCCACACCACCGATCTGGAGGCGGCCCTGGACGGGGCCGACTTCGTGCTCTCGACCTTCCGAGCCGCCGGACTGGCCCACCGCTACCTCGACGAGACCATCCCGCTGAAGTACGGCGAGCTGGGCAACGAGACCGTCGGCGTCGGCGGGGTGTTCATGGCCCTCCGCTGCATCCCCAAGGCGCTCGCCCTGGTGGAGGCCATGCAGCGCCGCTGCCCGCACGCCTGGCTCATCAACTACACCAACCCCGTCCACATGGTCACGGAGGCCTCCATCCGCGCCGGGCACGAGCGGACCATCGGCCTGTGCGACGGGGTCTATGGGGTGCAGTGGCTGGCCTGCAAGCTGCTGAAGATCCCCGTCAGCCGGGCCGGCGAGATTGAGGCCCACGTCGCCGGCGTGAACCACTGCACCTGGGCCCTGAAGCTGTTCCACCAGGACCGCGACCTGTACGCCGAGATGGACGGTCTCATCGCGGCGGCCGACCTGTCTGGGGCCGGCGGGTACGAGACCATCGGCGGCACCGAGCTGAACGAGGTGGAGGCCGACGC
>LJUF01000303.1 GCA_001303665.1 Phycisphaerae bacterium SM23_33
GCGAGGGCAAGGGGGCTTCGACCCTCGCCTCCAGCGGCTCGCCGACGCTGCGCTCGCGGCGGATCCTTTCGGCCTCGGTCAGCTCTTCCGCCAGGCGCTGCTTGTCCTGCTCCCGCAGGATGCCGAACAGCGTGCTGGCCGTCGGACGGATTGCCCCGGCCTGGAGCCTCTCCGCCGTCGGCAGCGCCCCCGGCCGCAGCCCCGGCGTGACCTCCACCGCCGAGGGGACCAGGGCGTCAACCCGCAACTGCCGGCTCAGTTCCGGAAGCAGCGGCGTGTAGGCCTGCACGGCCGAGTCGATCAGCTGCCGCGCTTGCTCCGCAGACACGTACGCCGACTGCGGCACGGACGTGCCCGGGCGGGTCAGCCCGCTGGCAATGCCCGAAGGCCCCAGAACGGTCCGCTGCGGGGAAAGGTACGGGCTCGGCCCATAAAGCCCACCCGACTGAACCTGGTCCAGCCCGGCCGAGCCCCTGATGAAATTGTCCAGCCCGGCCGAGGGCAGCTCCAGCCGCAACTGGTCCGCCCCGGCGTAGGGCACCCGACCGCGGAACTCAAAGCCGCCCGTCACCTGCCCGGTGATCAGCAGATTGCCATCCAGGTACCGGTCGGCCCGGCGGACGGAGTTTATGCCTCCACTGCCGATGAGGTAGTTGGCGTCCAGCGCCCGGCCGTCTTGGGTGAGGGCCACCTGCCCGAGGCCCTCCGCGGCCATCAGGCTGATGGCCACCAATGCCGCGATTCCTAACCGTTTCATGCGGTCTGTCCCATCGGCCGGCTTACTCGCCCCGCTCGCCGCCCTCATGGCTGCGACTCTCGTGGAGGTACCGGCTCCGGCCGTAAAGTTTCCCGCCCTCGAGCCGGTCGCCCCATGTCCTGCGGTACGACCTTCCGCCGCGCCGTGCCACCATAAGGGCTCTACCCAACTTTCGACTGCGATCCCTGCCGCTCACGAAAGTCTCTCCTAAACGTCGGCCTGAAGCAAGGTTTCTCTATGCTATTGTACGCCCCCTGGGAGCCATCGGCTCGATCCGCGGGCGCCATAAACATGAACTCCTCCAAGTGCCGAAATTCAGGTCACTTCGGACGGCAGGGGGAGTCCCCCAGGGGGCCGGTTCAGCGAAATCGCGACCGGCTCTGCCACATGTCCGCGTTAGCGCCCATCCTGTCCCGCAGCGGGCGGGTGATCTCCTCCAGCCGGACGGCTATGTCCAGCCGCAGGGCCAGGTCCCCGGCGGCCGCGTTCCGCCGGGCCTGTTCGGCGTTCCGCGCCCCCGCCACCACGGCGGCCACGCCCTCCTGGGCCAGCAGCCAGGCCAGCGACATGGCCGCCATGTCCAGACCCGCCTGCCGGGCCAGTTGGGCGATGGCGGCGACAGCCTGAAACGTCTGGGCCTCCGCCCCGTCCTCCCCGTGCCGCGCCTGGGGACGGCGGCGGCTGAACAACCTGGTCCGGGCCCGGCCGTCGGGGACGTCGTCGGGGCTCCTGAACTTGCCGGTCAGCAGCCCCTGCATCAGCGGGCTGTAGCAGGTCACCGGCACGCGGGCCGACCGGCAGGCCGGCAGAACCTCGAACTCAATCGCCCGCCACAGCAGACTGTAGGGCAGCTGATCCGCCGCCGGGACGGTCAGCGGCAGGATGTCGGCCAGGTCGGCCGCGCCGAAGTTGGACACGCCGATGTGGCGAACCTTGCCGGATGAGATCAGCGACTCCATCGCCCGCACCGTCTCTTCCAGCGGGACGCGGCGGCTGGGCCAGTGAATGTAGTACACGTCAATGTAGTCGCTGCCCAGGTTAGCCAGGCTGCGCTCGCAGGCCGCCGCCAAGTCCTTCGCGCCCAGGTGGCTCCCGGAGACCTTACTGGCGATGACCACGCGGCCGCGGTCGGCGCCCAGGGCCTGGCCCAGCAGCCGCTCGCTGTAGCCGGCCCCGTAGCCCTCGGCCGTGTCGAAAAAGTTCACCCCCGCCTCCACGGCGGCGCGGATGGCGGCGACGGCGTCGGCCTCGTCCTGCGGGCCCCAGGTCTCGTCGCCCACCATGGCCCAGCAGCCCAGGCAGATGGTCGAGACCCGCAGTTGCCCGTTGGCGATCGTTCGATATTGCATGGCCATATCTTCGCCACGGCGTCCCCGCCGGTCAACGCCCCGCCCCGGCCGGGCCCGGCAGCCTTGGCAGCCGGCGCCCACGGCGATATACTGAGCGCCGAATCTCCCGCGGGCGTTTAGCTCAGATGGCTAGAGCGCTTCCCTTACAAGGAAGAGGTCGCAGGTTCGAGTCCTGCAACGCCCATCCGCCTTCGCCAAGGCTTCGGCGGATTCATCCGCCGGGGCGTTGGCGCAAGGAGGTGCCCGCCATAGCCCGAGCGGAGCGCGGGCGAACGCGGGCGTTCCGCTGCCTTGGGGACAAGCCAATGCGGACAGTCTACCTCCTCCGCAGTTCCACGCACCCGAAGCAGACCTATGTTGGTGTCACGGCCAATCTCCAGGATCGCCTCAAAGAGCACAACGCCGGGCGGTCTGGGAACTCGTTGCGGCCTTCCAGTTCGCGAATGAACGCAGGGCCAATGCCTTCGAGCGATACCTGAAGTCTGGATCGGGGCGCGCCTTCCTGAAGAGGCACTTCCTATGGAGACGGTTTCGCTGTCAGGAACGCTTGCCCCATTCCCTGCATTCATCTCATCCATAGCAGTCACTGCTTGTTGGCCGTGGCGCGACGCGATCCTGTGCTCCGGGCGCGCACCGGCCTGCGGTGGGCGGGGCGTGCCTTGTCGTGGAGGGGCTCCTGCCATCTCAGGCCATCGACGGCTTGCGATGGCCGCCGGAACCGGCTATGAAGTCCAGGTGCCCCGGCGGATCGCGGGCACGACGGCAGCCGACAGGCCAGCGGACAGGCTTCGCGAACAGCTTGGAAAGGAACGTCCCGTGGGCATCGAACTCCGCAAAGACTGCACGTACTCCCTGCTCGTCCCCACCAGCATGGGCGTTCGTCTGACCCCCCCCAACGGTCAGCCGATGCATTGCAGCGACACGTTCACCATGCAGGCTACCAGCGCCGAGACGAACGTCGCGAGCGTGTCGTCCTACCTGGGCCTGCGGGTCAAGGTTCTGACGACCTTCGTCAAGGACAGCCCCATTGCCCGGTTCATCAAGGACGACCTCGCCAGCCGGCACATGGACTACGAGGGCAAGGACGTTGAGCAGGGCGGGCCATGGGGCTATCGCCACCAGTTCAACCTGGCCGACAGCGGCTGTGGCTCGCGGGGCCCGCGGGTGCACAACGACCGCGCGGGCGAGGTCGGGCGGACGCTCAACGTCAAGGACTTCGACCTCGACCGCATCTTCGCCCGGGAGGGCGTGCAGATCCTGCACCTGTCCGGGCTGATCGCCGCGCTGTCGCCGCAGACGGGCCGCTTCTGCCTGGAACTGGCCCGGGCGGCCAAGAAGCACGGCACCCGGGTGTCCTTCGACCTCAACCACCGCGCGTCGTTCTGGAAGGGCCGCCAGAAGGAGCTGCGCGAGCTGTTCCTCCAGATCGCCGAGTCCTCCGACATCCTGGTCGGCAATGAGGAGGACTTCCAACTGTGTCTGGGCATCGAGGGCCCGGAGGCCGGCGGCAGGGAACTCGCCGCCAAGATCGAGGGCTTCAAGGGCATGATCGGCCGGGCGAAGCAGCGGTTCCCGGCCGCGGCCGTCTTTGCGACGACACTGCGGGAGGTCATCAGCGCGGACAGGCACCTTTGGGGCGCCATCCTGGCAGAGGGGGACCGCTGGCACATCGTGGAGCCTCGCGAAATCGAGGTGCTGGATCGCATTGGCGGGGGCGACGCCTTCGTCGGCGGCACGCTCTACGCGATTCTGCGGGGCTGGGAGCCGGAGAAATGGGTCCAGTTCGGCTGGGCGACAGGGGCGCTGACCACCACGCTGATGACCGATTACGCCCAGCCCGCCGACGAGGAGCAGGTCTGGAGCATCTGGGAGGGCAACGCCAGAGTGCGGCGCTGAGCCTCGCCATCCGCACGCGACCGGCAGGGGCGGCGGATCCCCGCGTCCAGGCCGGCCGGAGGCGGACGAGTTCGATTGAACGGCCGAGCGGGGGAAGATAGACTGTTCGGGCTGCCTCCCGGCGGCCGGCCGCTACCGCGGCAGCCAGGCCGCTATCAAAGAAACCACACAGAACCGGCCGCAACAAGTAGGAGCCGCAGACCATGCGCATCAAGCAATCCATCTGCTATCCCATCTTCCAACCGGAAGGCGTGAGCCTGGATGAGCTGTTCGCCAAGGCCGCCGAGATCGGCTACGCCGCCGCGGAGCTGTGGCAGCCGCCGGAAAACCTGGAGCTGATCGTCAACACGGCCCGCAAGCACAAGCTGGCGGTGGCCAGCATGTCAGGGCACTACTCCCTGCCCGACGGGCTGAACAAGCGCTCCAATCACGACCGGATTGAGAGGGAGCTGAGGGCCTCGATCGACACGGCCGCGCGGCTGGGCATCCCCGGGCTGATCTGCTTCAGCGGCAACCGCCAGCCTCACATGAGCGAGCCGGAGGCCATCGAGGCCGTCGCCGACGGGCTCAAGCGCGTGGCCGCCCACGCCGAGAAGAAGGGCGTCAACCTGAACCTGGAGCTGCTGAACTCCAAGGTGGACCACCCGGGCTACCAGTGCGACCACACCGCCTGGGGCGTGGCCGTGTGCGAAAAGGTGGCCAGCCCGCGGGTGAAGCTGCTGTTCGACATCTACCACATGCAGATCATGGAAGGCGACGTCATCCGCAACATCCGCGAGAACATCCAGTGGATCGGCCACTTCCACACCGCCGGCGTTCCCGGCCGGCGCGACTTCGACGACACCCAGGAGCTGAACTATCGCGGCATCTGCCGGGCCATCGCCGAAACCGGCTACGAGCTCTACGTCGGCCATGAGTTCAAGCCCAAGGCCGACCTCATCGAGGCCCTGCGGGCCGCCTTCGCCCTCTGCGACCAGGGGTGAGCACACGCTGGGTCCGCCTGGACCCCGCTCACAGGGCCGCCGCCGGCAGCGCCGAGAGGTCCGCTCCCGCCAGGGCCTCCAGATCATCACCCAGGGCCGGCTTTCGGCCGGCAGCCCTGGCAGACGCGCTCGCGGTCGCCCACGCGTATGAGCGGAAGTCCAGATCGGTTTCCCCGGCCGTCTCATCCGCCCGGCCCAGCACGCCCAACAGATCCAACGCCGCCGCCGGCGGGCCCTCCTGTCCTCCCGCAACCGGCGCCGATCCTTCCCCGTATGAAAGGGCACCATCCGCCCCGGTCGGCCACCCCTCGACGGAAAGGCCCGCCAAGGCCGGTGTTACCTCCCCGGCCTCGACCTGGGTCTGCGCCCCGGCCGGCGCCTGCCCGACCTCATCGAGGTAGTGGATTGACCAAATGTTATAGTCCAAGCCATCAGCGGTCCCATCGCCGTTGAAGTCCCCTTCCGCCCAGCCGCCGGCCTGCTGGTAGTGGAGGGACCAGGCATTGTAGTCCAGCCCGTCCACCACGCCGTTGCCATTGGCGTCGCCAGGGATGAAGACGCTGAAGCTCACCTGATAGTCGCCGCCCGGCGTGCCGTCGCCGTCCCCGTCCAGTGGATTGCCCGCCATGTCCATCACGCTGTCAAGGACCCGCAAGGTGTACGTGTCCGGCGCCGCCGCGGCCAGCAGGCCGGCCGCAAATGTCAGCGCTGCCGACATGCCGTCGGGCGCCAGCACGACGTCGTCCGGCACGATCGGGCCCAGGGCGCTTTCCTGGAGGGAGATGTCCGACTCCGCCACGCCCTGCACGGGCTCGGTGAAGTTCAAGGTCAGCTCGGGCGTGCCCGCCGGCAAGACCCTTTCGGCTCGCATGTCCAGCACCACCTGCGGGGCCGTCACGTCCAGAGTCACGCGGACGTCGTCCAGCAAGCAGTCCGCCGTCGCCGACCCGCCGTGACTGTGCCGCCAGCGCAGGAGCAGAGGCTCGGCCAAAGAGAGCCCGTGATCCTGGGCCTCCGCATCCAGGTCCACCGTGTGCACCTCATATGTCCTGCCCAGAGCGGACGACCATACGGCGTTCTGCCAGCTCAGGCCATCTGCACTCAGGTCCAGATAGACCGTGCCAGTGTCGGGCACGCTGCATTTGCTCCAGAACGTGCAGTACAGGTCCGTGGCCGTGCTATAGGCGGAGACGTCCAGTGCCAGGACCGCCGCCGGAACCTCCTCCCACATGACCTTGTCCAGGCGAAGGTGGTACGCCCCCGAATGCGATTCACCGGTAGCCTCCAGCCTCACCCGGGCGTTCCCCGTCGTCCCGAACGCCCAATGTGCCGGGACGTCTGCGGCCCATTCCTCGAAGCCCTCTGTGTGGTCGATCCCGCCGTCTCCCAGGACCAGGAGTTCCGGGGCAAACCAGATGGTCGCATTGAAAGCATCTTCGCCCTCCCCGTTTATCGAGTCGCCATCCTGGTTCAT
>LJUF01000304.1 GCA_001303665.1 Phycisphaerae bacterium SM23_33
AGACCCAGCCGGCTCCGGCGCAGGCCCTGGTCGAGTTCAGCGGCCGGGTCGTCGATGCCCAGACCGGTGAGCCGATCGAACAGTTTGCCTTGCAGGACGGCTGGCCCAGCCCGACCGACCCCTCAAAGATCGCCTGGGCCGGCACCTCGGATTCCTCCCGCCGGCCGGGCGGCAGCTTCCGCCATCGAACGGGATGGCGGGCCGGCCAAGAGATCTGGCTTCGCGTCCTGGCCCCCGGCTATCTCCCCCAGCCGGTCACACCCCTGCCGTTGATCGCCCCGGCGGTCGCCCGAAACCTCCAGGTGCGCCTGACCCGCGGCTGGGAGGTCCGCGGCCGGGTCCTGGACCATACCGGAAAACCGGCGGCCGGGGCCAAGGTGTTCCTGGCCGGCAATCAGCCGCTCAGGCTGGCTGATGGCCAGGCCGAATACTTCCGAGGAAGCCAGACACTCACCGACGAGGACGGCCGCTTCGTCCTCACCGGGGCGGGAACCGGCGAGGAAAAGGTCGTCGTCTCGGCCCCTTCCCTTCACGCCTGGGTGAGCAGGTATGTCGAGGGCAAGGAGCTTACGGTCAAGCTGCCCGAGCCGGCGGGGCTGGCGCTGGTCTATGACATCGAGGGCGACGCGGACCCAGCCGACTTCCGCCTCGAGCTCAAGACCTGGGAGATGCCGGACTGGAGGGGCGTCGTGGAAAGCATACAGGACCCCCGGGCCCCCAATAAGGGGCAGACGGTCCTGAAGAATCTCACGCCGGGCGTGTACGATCTCGCCCGGACAAAACATCTGAGGGTGGGCGACCGGGGAGAAATGCCTCTTTGCGACCGCTGCACGATCACGCTGGAACCGGGCAAGACCGAAGGCGTCGAGTTCGTCCGCAAGACCGGCGCCCCCATCACCGGGCAGGTGCTCGGATTAAAGCAGCTCGGCGTGCCGGGTGCGTTCATCTACATCAAGCCGGCCGAGGCCACCGGCGACCCTTCCGGCAGGGAGGATTTCAACCTGCGAACCTTCGACGCCCTGACCTGCGGGGTGGACGGGGGCTTCAAGACGGCGCGGATCCCGCCGGGCTCGTACACGCTGGTCGCCCACGCCTACAAGCCGCCGGAGGAGGACCGGCGTGTCCTGCGGACCGGCTGGCGGCTGCCGGACTTCATTGGGACGGTGAAGGTGACCGTCCCGGAGGACGGCCCGCCGCAGGCCGTGCGGATTACAATGGCCCCGCCCCCCAGACCCGCCCCCGCCGCTGGACCAAGCTCGCCGCCGGCGACTCAACCGGGGTCTCCGCAAACCCAGCCAGCGGGGCCGCCGGCCCAGTCCAACCCGTTCAACACCGACAAGGACCCGACCTTTCGGGGCACCGTGCCCGACAACTGGGCCGTGGATCTGGACAAGGGCCAGTTCGCCCAGCTCAAAGCAGAGTGGCCGGACGCCCTGGACTTGGCCTGGGACAATGACGCCGGCGGCGTGCTGATGCTCCGGCGAGGCTCGGCGGTGCGGGTGCTGCCCCTGCCCGGGGCGAAGGACTTCGCCGACGCCGCCCGCCAGGCCATTGAGGCCTTCGACCGGCTCACCCGCAGCACCGAGCGCGGCGTCGTCGCCCGCGACTGCCGCTACGCAGCCGTGCTGACCGACCAGGGCAACCTGGCCGTCCTGCACATCACCCGCTTCGAGCCGGCCGAGGGCGCCATCGCCTGGTCGCTGGGGCGGGTGGAGAGGACCGACGGGCAACTGAGGGTCACGGCGATCCGCGATCTGGCGGCCGCGGCCGGGGACGTGGCCGACATCCCCGCCCAGGACCTGCGGGCCGAGGGCAACGCCAAGAAACGGTATTTCCTCATCGGACCGAAGGCCGGCTCCAAGCCGCCCCCCGCCGGCTACCGGCTGGTCATCGTCCTTCCCGGCGGCGACGGCGGGGCGGACTTCCACCCCTTCGTCAAGCGAATCTACAAGCATGCTCTCTCGGACAATTACCTCGTTGCCCAGCCGGTCTCGGTCGAATGGCAGCCCGGACAGTTCAAGCAGACGGTCTGGCCGACGCGGACGGACCCCTGGCCCGCGATGAAGTTCTCGACGGAGGAGTTCGTCGAGGCCGTCATCCGCGACGTGAGGAAACGCCACAAGCTGGACCCGCGGTATGTCTTCACGCTGGGCTGGTCCTCCAGCGGCCCGCCCTGCTACGCGATCTCGCTCCAGGAAGCCAGGCCGGTCACGGGCTCGTTCATCGCCATGTCCGTGTTCAAGCCCAACGAGCTGCCCCCGCTGAAGAACGCCGCCGGCCACGCCTACTTCATCCTGCACTCGCCGCAGGACTTCATCCCCGTTCGCATGGCCGAGCAGGCGGCCAAGGCCCTTGCCCAGGCCGGCGCCGCCGTCAGGATGAAGACCTACCAGGGCGGCCACGGCTGGCGCGGCGACGTCTACGGCAACATCCGCGCCGGCATGCAGTGGCTGGAGACGGCCGCCGCCAAGGCCGCCGCCACCCAGCCCGCGACGCGGGCGGCGCCCCCGCCCGGAAGACGACCCGCACCCT
The DNA here is from genome assembly GCA_001303665.1 of Phycisphaerae bacterium SM23_33. Taxonomy (GTDB): domain Bacteria; phylum Planctomycetota; class Phycisphaerae; order SM23-33; family SM23-33; genus SM23-33. Next base: position 2,533 of record LJUF01000304.1, read on the forward strand.
GACCGACGGCCTGCACAAGGCCACCTTCCCGATCAAGGCGTATCCCGGCTTCCCGGCTGCCCCATCAAGGGGCGCGGCCTGGAGCCGTAGGTCCCCTGCCGAAGCCCGCCGGCGCGACGCAGCCTCCCGGAGGGCCGAAGCCGCGAGTCAGCCCTTGCCGGAACCCTTCGCTGGAGCAATAATGACCCATGATGGCCCGCGGTGGCTGCGGGCCGGGCCCATCGGGGAACTGTCGGATTGCTCGGGTCCTGTTCCGGTCAAATTCCGCCCTGCCGGTCCGTGCATCATTGCCTGTATGGATTCCAGCCGGCCTGGTCCGGCGGCGTTGGGCAATGGAACGGTGCGCCGTCCGGGGTGTTACGCGGACGGCCGGCGGAAGCTGGGCGTGGGGCAGCGGGACGGCTGGGTGAGAAAGGGACTAACCTGCACAGGAAGGGAGGAAGCACAATGGCAATCAAAGGGAGTCTGACGGCGGCCATGGCCGTCATCGCGCTGGCGAGCGGCTGGGCCTGGGGGGCGACCTACCATAGCTATTCGCTGCAGGAGGTCGGGCAGTGGCAGGGGTATCCCGTATTCATGGGCTGGGACGCCTACTCGTTCCAGGACCAGACGCCCCAGGTGTGCGCCTCGGACTGGCAGTGCGGGTCCACCGCCCCAGTCCAGTATCTCGCATTCTACGGGTCATACCTCGACTGGGCGGAAGCGGCTCCGCCTGGGCCGGCCCACGGCTTCGTGGTCACCTTCTGGGACGATGTGCCCGCGGGCGCCGACCCACGGTATCCGGCGGTGGACTGGAGCCATCCCGGGCAGCCCTTGCACACGGTAACAGTCCAGGAGTTTCATGTGGAATTCATCGGATGGGAGGTGGACCCCTGCAACCCGGGCCCACCCGACCAGCCGAACGTCACCGACGCCACCTTCAAATGTCGCGTGGCCCTCCAGCCGGAGGACTGCTTCTTCCAGCAACAAGACAGCATCTACTAGACGAGCATCGCCGCCATCTATGACGCGGACGTGCCCGACCATCCCTGGGGCTGGGCCACGAGGCCCCACTGGTGGCTGATGGGCGCCCTGGGCGTGTCGGGCCAGCCGGCGGGCACGCCGGGGCCGTACCCGTGGGACTGGTCGCCCCTCCAGGACCCCTGCCAGGCGGGCGGCGCATGGGACATGCCCTTATGGGCACGCGGGGCCATCGACGGCGACGCCAACCTGGACCGCACGGTGGACGGCCTGGACTACAACACCTGGTCGCTGCACTACCTCCAGACCGGGTGGGGCTGGACGGGCGGCAACTTCAACTGCGATGACCTCGTGGACGGGCTGGATTACAGCTACTGGGCCATATACCACGGGGTCTCGTACGACCTGCCCGAGCCGGCCTGCCTGATGCTGCTGGCCCTGACGGCTTGGCCGCTGCTGTTCCGCAGGAGCAGGTGAGCGAAAGCGTATCCTCTGACCGCAGCGGTGCGGAAGCTGAGGGCGGACGCCGAAGCCGGCCGGGGCCTATTCCGTGCCCAGGGCGCCACCAGGGGCGTGTCGCAGCCGGCGATCCTCATGACAGGGCGGAATCTCAAAATTTTTTGCGTGGCGCAACAGGGTGTATACCAAGCACATACACCGCTGTGCAGGATTCATCTGACTTGACGCGGCGGCCGACGGGGTTAGACGGGGTTATAATCTGTCCCTTACTGCAATTCCTATCGCACAACTCCGCGCTGGTGGGAGAAGTGTGGCAGAGCGAGGGAACCTTTCAAGGCCGTCGGGCCCGGTGCCCGGCATAGCGGAGGAGATGACGATGCCACCCAAGGCCCTTACAATCCTTGTATGTGTGCCGTTCATCACTCTGGCCTTGCTGGCGGCGCCGGCGGTCGGCGCAGCCAGCCAAGGCCACCCGGCAGGGCCGGGCTGATTGTTCCGGCGGTGGCGTGACGGTTTGCCCGAGGAGTAGCAATCATTCTGACGGCGCGAACGGGCGCTGCGGCGCCCCCAGGTTGTCAGCATCAGGGAAAGGAGCGCACACCATGAGTACGATGCTTCGCACAGGTGCCGTGGCTGTGGTGGCTTGTCTCGCCGTCACCGTGGCTTTGGCTGATGATCTCGTCTGGTCGGATACTACCGGTCCCTTCGTCTACGACCAGGCCGGCAGCTGGACGCCGAACCAGGTGCCTGCCGCCGACGACAACGTCTTCTTCTCGATCCTCATCACGCCCGAGCCACTGATCATCATCGGCTCGCCCAAGCCTGGCCTACAACGTCAACGTGATCGACAACGACTGGACGTTCTTTGGCGGGGCCGGTGCAACGCTTGATACCGAGGGCATCGTGACCATCGATGATCCTGCCGGCACGTCGATCACTCACGGCACCAACCTCACGGTCACCACCGGCGTCAACTGGGACACCGTGTATGACCTGATCGTTGGGGATGCGGGCACCGGCGGGTTGACCATCGAGGCCGCGGCCGTCTTCCGCGGGCGCGACGTCTTCATCGGCGACGATCTGGGTTCGGAAGGCCAGATCACCGTCGCCGGCGCCGGGTCGGTCCATCCTCCGAGCCGACGGGGTCGGCGCGAATCCCGCCGTCTTCATCGGTCACACCGGCACCGGTACACTCAACGTGACCGGAGGCGGCTTCGTCGAGACCCTCGATACCACCGGGATCGCGGACATCTCGCTGGGGTTCGCCGCCACGGGCGAAGGCACGCTCAACATCACCGGCGCCGGGTCGCGGGTGAAAGGCGAGGACTTCATCGTCGGCGGAAGCGGCACGGGGCACTTGACCGTCTCAGCCGGCGGGGTGATGGACTGCACCATCGGGACCACCGCCGACGCCTTTGTGGGGGCCGCGGCCGGCGCCAGCGGCGATGTCACCATCACCGGGGACAATTCGGTCTGGAACGCCCGCGACATCCGCATCGGCTCCGCGGGAACCGGCACGCTCGACATCGAAGCGGGCGGCAAGGCCGACGCGTCCGGTCAGTTCATCATCGGTGAGCTGGCCACGGGCTCGGGCACGGTCACCGTCACCGGCAGCGGCGCCTCCGCTGATTCGCTGCTCGAGGTGGGCAACAGACTCACCGTCGGCGCCTTGGGCGAAGGCACGCTCAACGTCGAGGCCGGCGCGGACGTGACTGTGGCGGAGAACCTGTACGTCGGCATCAGCGCCGCTTCGGCCTTCAACCACACCGTCACCGTCACAGGAACCAGCTCCACGATC
>LJUF01000034.1 GCA_001303665.1 Phycisphaerae bacterium SM23_33
TTCCAGCTTTCCCTTGGGCTCGTCGGACATGGAGCGGCCGGGCCGGGCCGGGCCATCGCCATTGAGCCAGGCAGCACTGTTGAGCCGGCGGATGGCTCGCCCCCATGCCGCCAATGGTTGACCCGGGGCTTGGGCTTCGCCCGGCGCCCCGGGCTACCATCATCCGTGCCTTGCGGCACTCGAGCTGCGTCAGCCGCCGGCTGCGCAACGGACCCCAGACCTGACTGGACCGGACTGGAGCCAACTGGACGCCGACCGGCCAGCGGAGTGGCCTGGTGGGACTGTCGCCGTAAGTCCTTGTTTTACCGTCCAGAAATCGTCGAAAATCTCTCGTAAGTCCTTATTATTCTGTGGAAAGTCTGACTCGACGCCGGGCGGGGCGCGCACCACCAGCGGGCGGGGGTGTTTCTCCAAACCTTTTCGGCCCAACGGCTTGCGGCGGACGCTTCCGGCGGGGGGTTTGGCCGTGTCCGCCCCGTAGGCGCGCGAATCCCGTCAGAGCCGGTTCAGCGTACACTCCCGGAGGGAGGGGGGGTTCTCGGCCGAGGCCGGGTGGGGCTTGAATTTTCCGGAGATGACCAGTCGGGTCTGCGAGGCCTTGGCGGATATCGGGCCGGCGGATCAATGCAGCTTCCTGGCCTGCCAGGTGAGGGTCTCGATGACTGTGCCGGCGGGCGTCTTGGCCTGGAGCGTGCAGCGGTTGCCTTTTACCTCCAGCAGGCAGTAGTTGAGCGTCTTGATGAAGACCTTGGAGTAGGGGTTTTGCTTTGCGGCGTCGCGGCTTTTTCCCGACAGCGGGGCCCCGGCTCCGGCGGAGATGATCTGCATCAGCCCCCCGGGCAGGTCGGACCTCTCGTAGTGATGCTCGTGCGCGGCGACCAGGGCGGTCGCCTTGTGCCTGACCAGCATCGGCACGATGTCCGTTCTTGCGGTAAGGTAGGCCCAGTGTCGCGGCAGGCCCGTCTTGGCGTCCAGCTTGCCGTTGCCGGCGGAGGACCACGCGGGGTAATGCGACATGAAGAAGATGAACTTCGCCGTGGATTCACTCAGCGTGTTCTCGATCCACGTTCTGGTTTGTGGCCAGCGGGCGGACCACTGCCCGTTGATCCCGATCAGCAGGACCGGGCCGATCTCCTGGGCCCAGTTCTCGGCGGTCCCGTCAGGGCTGGGGGTGTAGAAGAGCTGGTTGTAGAGCGGGGCGTTTTCCTCGTGGTTGCCCTTGACGGGATAGAAGGGGACGGTGGCCAGCAGCTCGCGGGCCGGTTCAGGCCCGAGGTAGTGCTCGTCCCATTCCCAGTCGTCGGTGCCGTGATCGTTCATGTCGCCGGTGAAAACAACAAGAGCGGGCTTCTCATTAAGGACGGCCTGGGCGACCGTCGCCCAATCGCCGGTGTTGGAGCGGCTGTCGCCCATGATGACGAAGCGCAATTCATCCTGCCGGCTGCCCTTGGGGCCCAGGATCGGCAGCGCCACGGAATGGGCAGCGGTTGCGGCACTGTCCCGGCCGAACGTGGCCTTGAGCTGATATTCAAACACACGCAGCGAGCTGTCCCTGGGCACGCGGAATCGGTGGATCAGCCCCGCCGGCGAGGACAGCTCGATCGCCCGCGAGGATGCCGGTCGCGGGGGCGTTGCCCGCTGCGCCGGCGTGACGGTCAATCTGACCGGAACCGGGATGTTGGTCCGGCAGGTGGCGGAAAAATAATCCTCGCCGAAGGCGCCGAGGATGGGGCCGGTCTGGAACCTGAGCTTCTGTCCCGCCAGGGCCGGCGGATCGGACGGCGAGGGAAAGGTGAAATCCGGCATGACCTTTTGGCGGTCAGATGCAGGCGGGCGGTTGTCGATGCGGATCCTTGCCATCAGCACGTTTGGGCCTTTTCTGAGCAGCCGGGCGGGGATGGCGGGAATCGTCTTGTAGTACATCCCAGGCAGCGGAACCGGCACCTCCTTGTCGTTGAGTGAGAAGGTCATGTCCATTCGCGGCGGCAGGGCGTGAGTGAGCTGCCAGAACTCCGCCGCGCCGGGATCGGGCACTTGAAAGGTCGCGCGTGCCTGGATGGTGCCCACCTTGCCGGCCGGCACGGTCGGCGGCCTAGGCGACCAGGTGGCGCCCTCGTCGCCGCTGAATTGCCACTTGGACTGTGCGACGACTTCAGGCCGGCCGGCGGGCTCGGCCGGGCGTTCGGCCAAGGCGGGCCGTCCCGCCGCCAGCAGCCCCATCAACACGCACCCCAGACACACAATCCTTCTCGGCATGGCAGCTCTCCCTTACTGGTCTGGACGCCGATTTTAGACTTTCGCAGGAGTGACGACAAAGCGATTTGCCCCCTCGAAGGTTTTGAGGTAGGTTAGCGGCGGGGTGGCGCCGACGGCAGGCCGGCGGGCGTACGCCGCCGGGGCCGGGCAGGGCGCAAGGAGTTAGAGGTATGCCGAAGAGAATAAAGCTCGAAGGATCCATGGTGGCGCTGGTGACGCCGTTCCGCAAAGGCGAGGTGGACTGGGACGCCCTGGGCGAGCTCATTGACTTCCAACTTGCCAACGGCACGCAGGGGCTGGTCCCGTGCGGCACGACGGGCGAGTCGCCGACGTTGGGGCATGAGGAGCACGACGCGGTGGTCGAGTTCACCATCAGGCGGGCGGCCGGCAGGGTGCCCGTGATCGCGGGCACGGGCAGCAACTCCACCGCCGAAGCGCTCCAGCTGACCCGGCACGCCCGTGAGGCCGGGGCCGATGCCTGCCTGGTGGTCAACCCCTACTACAACAAGCCCACCCAGCAGGGCATGTTCGAACACGTCGCCGAACTGGCCAAGATCGGCCTGCCCATCGTCCTGTACAACATCCCCAGCCGGACGGGCATCGAGCTGGCCACGGACACCATCGTGCGGATGTACAACCAGATCGAGCAGGTGGTGGCGATCAAGGAGGCCACCGGCAAGCTGGACAACGCCTCGGCGTTGGCTTGCCGCTGTGACATCACCATCCTGTCGGGCGACGACTCGCTGACGCTGCCGATCGGCTCGGTCGGCGGCCGGGGCGTGATCAGCGTGCTGGCCAACATCCTGCCGGCGGAAGTCCGGAAGTTGACCGACGCGATGCTGGCCGGCGAGATGGAAGCGGCGACGAAGCAGCACCTGAGGCTGTTCCCTTTGATCAAGGCCATCTTCGTGGAGACCAATCCCATCCCCATCAAGGCGGCCTTGGCCATGGCGGGCAAGATCAAGAACGAACTGCGGCTGCCGCTGCTGCCCCTGTCGCAGGAGCATGATCCCATGCTGGCGGAGCTGCTCAGGCCTTTCGGCGTGGAGGCGAAGCCCTGAGGCGGGCGGCGCCGGCGCGGCCGGCTGTCTCCGGGCGCCCTCACGCGCGAGTGGGTTCATTCGAGGGCGGGCTGGCTGCGGCCGGCGACGGAACGGTACAGTTCGGCCAGTCGGCCGGCCATCTTGGCGGGAGAGTGGTTCTCGCGCAGCAGCGCCAGGCCGTTCTCGGCCAGGGAGCGGGCCGACACCCGGTCGTCGAGCAGGCCGATGAGCTTTTCAGCCAGTTCGGATGCCGCCCCGGCCTTGAAGGTCAGCGCGGTCCTGCCCGGGATGATGAAGTCGGACACCTTGGCGTCGGCGGTGAGGACGGGCACGCCGGCCGCCATCGCCGCCAGCACTTCGATCTCGATGCGGTCGGAGGCGGTCGGGGAGATGAAGATGTCGGCAGCTCGCAGGATGCCCATGAGCTGCTCGGGCGTCTGACGGTCCACGAAAGTCAGCTCGCCCATCATTCCAAGTCGTTCGGCCAATCGGCGCAGCTGCCGCTCGCCGTGGCCGCTGCCCACCAGGAAGAACGCGCAGTCCCGCTCGGCCGAGATGAGTCGGGCAAATGCCTCCAGCACGGCGGCAAACGGGGCGTAGCTCCGCAGCTCGCCGGCGGCGACAATGGCCGGGGCGTGCCTGGGCTCGATGAAGCAGGTGGCCCTTCCCGCCCGATGCACGCCGGGGCGGATCAGCTCGACGTTCCGGCCGGCGGCGGCGCGGGTTTCGAGCAACATCTGGCGGATGGGCTGGCTGCCGGCCAGCACGGCGCGGCAATGGTGATCGCTGATGCGGACGTCCCGGGCCATGGACATCACGCTGAGCAGGTAGTCCAGGTCCATTTCTTCGGCCAGGCGGCGGGTGATCGGTAAGGCGTCGGAGTCCAGGCCGTGCAGCAATGACGTGCCGGCAAGCTTCAGTTCCTCCGCCAGCCGCCGGATCGACGCAGGGCGCAGCCAGGGCAGCCGCGGCCGCTCGTAGGCCAGCAGCTGCGCCGGCGGGGCCGGGACGTACGCCACATCGGCCCCGGCCGGGTACGCGATGGTCACATGCATCGGCTCATCCAGCAGGCCGACCACCAGGTGCCGGACCACGGGCCCGAGGTTGGCCAGCGTGCGAGGCGCGGCCACCAGGCACACGCGGAGGCTTTTGGCCGGCCCGCTCGAATTGTCGGCGGGTGCTTGTGACATCTCCGTCATTTTATCGGCTTGAACGGGCTGCGAGAATGCGGCGTCTTGGTCCCCTTCTGGAGGAAGGGAAAACGACTGACGCGGCAATGCCAACTGATAAAATGGAGTGTTGGATTGAACCGGCGCATGCGTGCGGGCGCGATTCATCGGCGGGAGAAAGGGCTGGGAATGAAAACCAAGAGGTCACCCGGAAATCTCGAAAGCGAGCTGCAAACCCTGCGCAGGCGCGTCCGGCAGCTGGAGGCCAGCCGGCAGGGCGACCGAGGACCCCGCAAGGCGCTGCCTCCATGCGAGGCCCTGGTCACGGGGCTTCTGGATGCTTCCAGCGACTGGGCCATGCTGATCGACGTGGAGGGCACGATCCTTGCTTTGAACGAGGCCGCCGCCCGGGGCTTCCACAAGAGCCGGTCCGAACTCGTCGGGGTGTGCAGCTATGATCTTTTCCCCCGGGATCTGGCCCGGCGCCGCAGGGCGCTGGCCGAGGAGGTCATCCGCACGGGAAGACCCGCGCGTTATGAAGACCGCGGCGAGGGGAGCTGGCTGGAGAGCACGGTGCATCCCATTCGGAACGCCCAGGGCGACGTGACTGAGCTGGTGCTTCTCTCGCGGGACATCACCCAGCAGCGTCAGACCGAGCAAGCCCTGCGCGAATCCGAGCAGAAGTATCGCTTCCTCTTTGATGCCGCTCCGGTGGGAATCGGCGTAGCCGATCGCACGGGCAAGGTGCTTGCCGCGAACCGGAGCATGCTGGAAATGACCGGTTATGCCCTCGAGGAGTTTGTCTCCACTGATCTGGCCTGCACCTACGTTCACCCGGAAGAGCGCAGGAGTTTGCTGAAGACGTTAGAGAAGTCCGGCAGAGCGCGTGACTTTGAAGTTACCCTGAGGCGGAAGGACGGCACCACGTATTCGGCGCTCCTGAATGTGGACCTGGCGGAGCTGGGCGGCCGGGAGGTGCTGTTTACGACTTGCCGCGACATAAGCGAGCATAAGCGGGCGGACGAGGAGCTGCGGACACAGCGGGAGCTGCTCGGCAATGTCCTGCGGCACATCCCTTACCAGGTGTTCTGGAAGGACACCCGGTCGGTGTACCTGGGCTGCAACCAGAGCTTCGCCAGCGCCGCCGGCGCGGGCTCGCCGGAGGGAATCGTCGGCAAGATGGATTCGGACCTGGCCTTCGACAAGCGGCGAGCCAGGCGCTACAGGGTCGACGACCAGCAGGTCATCCGGACCGGCCGGCCGCTGCTGAACAAGGAGGAGGCCCTGTTGGGCCCGGGGGGGCAGCAGAAAACGGTGCTGACCAGCAAGGTGCCGTTGCGGGACGCCGCCGGCGGGGTGGTCGGCGTTCTTGGCATCTGCGCGGACATCACCGACGTCAAGCGCGCCCACCAGGCTCTGGAGGAAAGCGGACAGGCCGAGCGCAGCTTCAGAGAAAAGCTCACGGCGCTGCACGAACTGACCAATGAGTTGTCGACGGCCGGGTCCTTCGACGAGCTGTGTCGTCAGGCCGTTGAGCTCGGGCGGAGCCGGCTCGGCTTCGAGCGCCTGGGCCTGTGGTTTGTGGGCAGTGAGCCCGGCACCGTCACGGGCAGTTTCGGCACCGACGAGCGCGGGCGAACGCGCGACGAGCGCGACCAGTCTCATCGCGTGCTGCCGGGAAGCTTCCCGGCGAGGATTCTCCGCGACAGGAGCTGGCTGGCTGTGTCTCCGGACGATCGCTTCTACGACGCCGCCGGCCGGCCGCTGGGGCGCGGCACACGCATCGCGGCGTCGCTGTGGGACGGCAAGAAGATCGTCGGCTTCCTATCCGCCGACAGGCTGCTGACGGGCGGGCTGATCACGCAGCAGCAGGGCGAGCTGTTGCAGCTATATGCCTCGGCGCTGGGCCCCCTGTGCTCGCGCAAGCGGGCTGAGGAATCCCTCAGCCGGCGCGAGGAGGCCCAGCGGCGCTTCGGAGAGCAGCTCACGGCTCTGCACAAGGTCACCAATGAGCTCTCCATGGCCGGATCCTTCGATGAGTTGTGCCGCCGGGCGGTGGACCTAGGCCGCAGCCGGCTCGGCTTCGACCGCCTGGGCGTGTGGTTCCGTGGCGAAGAGCCCGACACGATGCGCGGCAGCTTCGGCACCGACGGCAACGGCCGGACCTGCGACGAGCGCGATGAAAGATCTCCGGTCGTGCCTGGCAGCTCGACTGAGGAGATCCTCAAGGGCACGTCGCGGCTGGCGTTCGCTCCGGACGAGCCGTTCCGTAACGCGGCGGGTAAACTGATGGGGCGCGGCACACGGGTCCTGGCGTCGATGTGGGACGGCAAGAGGATCGTCGGCTTCATTTCCGCGGACAACCTGCTTACAGGCCAACCCATAACCGAACCTCACGCCGAACTGCTGAGCCTGTATGCCTCCGCCCTCGGGCACCTGTGCTCGCGCAAGCGGGCGGAGGAGGCCCTGCGGGAATCGAAGGAACGCCTCCAGTACGTCATTGACAACACCTGGGACATCCTCTTCGAGGTGGATCTGAAGGGCAACTACACCTTCGGCAATCTGGCGGCCCAGAGGATCACCGGCTATCCGGTCTCGAGGCTGCTGAAGATGGACATGGGCGATCTCATCGCCCCCGACCACCGCAAGGCGGTCTTCGCCAGACTGCGAAAGCGGGCCGCCGGGCAGCCGCTGACCCAGCCGTTCACCTTCGACATCATCCGCCGCGACGGAAGGCGCGTCACGCTGGAGCTGGCCACCACGCCCGTCCGCCGCCAAGGCAAACTGGTCGCCGTCCAGGGCGTGGCCAGGGACGTCACCGAGCGCCAGCGGGCGGAGAGGGAACTGCTCATCCGGAACAGCGCCATCCACTCTGCCATTAACCCCATCGGCCTGGCTGGCCTGGACGGAAGGGTCAGCTACGTGAATCCCTCCTTCGTCAGGATGTGGGGATATCGCAGCGAGAAAGAGATTCTCGGGAAACGTACGGTCTCATTCTGGCGAGGGCGCATGCAGGTCAGGGAGGTCTCCAAGGCCTTGCGAACCGCCGGCGGCTGGACGGGGGAGATGACCGCCAAGCGGAAGAACGGCTCGACCTTCGACGTGGCCGTCGCGGCGAGCATCGTGAAGAACGAGGGGGGCAGGCCGATTTGCATGATGGCTTCCTTCGCGGATATCACGCAGCGAAAGAAGGCGGAGGAGGCCATGCGGTTGGCACAACGGAAGCTCACCGTTGCCCGGGAAGAGGAACGCAGACGCCTGGCGGGTGAGCTGCACGACTCCGTGGGGCAGGGGTTGGTGGCGCTGCAATTGGCGATTCGCGGCCTGGTCAAGGACGCCAAGTCTAAACGTCCGGGCGCCCGCCCGACGCGCCTGCGGGCGACGGTCTCGCACTGTGACGGGCTGGTCCGCGACGTGCGCCGCATCTGCCGCGGCCTGTATCCGCCCACGCTGGAGGCGCTGGGGCTTTGTTCGGCCTTGAAGCAGGCGGCGGAGGGCTTCCGTGGCGAGACGAGCTTGCAGGTGAATTGCTCGGCCTCCGTCCGTCGCGGCCGCTTCCCGCCGGAGGTGGAAATCGCCCTGTTCCGCGTTGGCCAGGAAGCGATCAGCAACGCCATCCGCCACGGCCGGGCCAAGCGCATCACGCTGAGCGTTTCCCACAAGGACGGCCGCGCCGTCTTGTCCGTCACCGACAACGGGATCGGCTTTGACGTGGGCAAAGTGGTCGGCAAGGGGTTGGGGATGAGTATGATGACCGAACGCATGCGGGCAGTGGACGGAGAGCTGAAGATCTCCTCCAGGCCGGGGCACACCCGCGTCGTGGCCCGCGTGCCGGCCAGGCTGATCCGCCCGACCCGGCGCAAGAGATAGTCCGCCGCAGGAGGGCGCCGAGATGGGAGGAGCCTTTTGCCCGACCGGGCGATGCGGCGGTTGCATTCGGCTGCGGTCGATGCGATATTATCCCGCCTTGCGGCGGCGTCCCGGGGTGCGGCCGCACCCTCATGAGGATCCTGCCAGCAGCGGAAACAAAGGCGAAAAGAAAGGACCGACGATGACAGGCAGCGTATGCGAGCGTCTGGGCGCGGGTGTTCGAAAACTGGCCTGCTGGTTGGGCCTGGGCTCCGGCCTCCACGCCGGCGGTGGCCGGCTTGCGGGGACCCTGGAGCAGGGCTGGGTCATCGCCAACCACAAGCTGGTTTCCTTCCACGCGGCCTTCCTGTCCTCCCTGTTCATGCTGACCGGCACGGGCTGGACCACCGGCAAGGTGCTGGCCTTCATGTTCGCGCCCTGGAAGGCCGAGGTGTGGCTCTCGGCCGTCATCTGGTACCTCTCCTGGCACATCAACGTTGCCCTGCACGAGCTGGGCCATTACATCGCCGCCGTCCGCACCAACAACCTGCGCCCCGAGTACCTGGAGCAGGCCAACAGGCGCCTGAGCACGGGCAAGCTCGGCTTGTACCTGGAGGCGCTGATCAAGATCCCCTGGGGCAGGTTCCCCGGCGTCAAGAAGGAAGCCGGCAGCTTCTTCCCGGACGTCAAGGCCCAGAACCTGGCCGTTTCCTCGGCCGGGCCCCTGGCCAGTCAGAAGGTCGCCTTGGTCGCACTGCCGATCGGGATCGTCGGGGTGGCCCTCGGATTCGGCCTGCTGCACAGCCTAGTGGTTATCTGGATTGCCCGGCTGTTCTTCACCATCGGGGTGGTGGCGCTGCTGGACCGGCTGCTGGCGGACAGCGGGGCGGTGAAGAGCTACCGGGCCCGGCTGTCGGGCGCCGCCGCCCGGGCGGGCGAGGCCCGAAGGGCCGCCGGCGGGCGAAAGTGGGACCCTGCCGCGATCAAGAAGATGATGCTGGAAAAGCGGCTCCAGGAAGTCCAGGTCGAGGGCGGCAGCGTCCGCGCCCCGTGGCAGTTCCGCAACTGCCTCATGGGCGGGCGGCATACCGAGGAGCAGGGCGGGAACCTGTCCTTCCAGGAGTTCATGTTCCTGCCGCTGTCGGCGGAGAATTACGTCGAGGCCCAGCGCATGACCAACGCCCTGCAGAGCCGCGTCATCCAGATCGTGCAGGACTCCGAGGGCATGAACTTCGTGGGCATCGGCCTGGAGGGCGGCATGGTTGGGGCCTATTCCAAGCGCCCGGAAGACCGCATCCCCGAGGAGCGGGCCCTGAAGGTGGCCGTGCAGGCCATCGAGGAGTGCGGCTTCGTGCCGGGGGTGGACGTGGCGCTGGCCCTGGACCCCGCCGCCAGCGAGTTGTCCATCGCCTTCCGCGAGCACACCGGCCGCAGCGACGCCGTCGGCCAGTACTTCTTCTGGCGGGCCGAGGAGCCCAGGGTCATGTCTTCCGAGGAGTTTGTGGAGATGTACAAGGACTGGGTGGCGCAGTTCCCCATCGTCTCCATCGAGGACGGCTTCGCCGAGGACGACCCCGAAGGCTGGAAGGCCCTGATGAAGGAGCTGGGCGACAGGATCTTCATCATCGGCGACGACCTGGTCACCACCAAGGACACCACCATCGCCCGCTGCATCGAGGACGGGCTGATCAACACCGCCCTGATCAAGGCCAATCAGATCGGCACGCTCTCGGAGACGCTGCTGGCCACCCACGCCGCCAAGAGCGGCGGGGCGGATCTGGTTGTCTCGCACCGCTCCAAGAGCCCCAACGACACCATGGAGGCCGACATCGCCTTCGCCGTGGACTCCGTCGGCATGAAGTGCGGCGGGGGGTCCAACACGGAGCGGCTGATCAAGTACGCCCGCATCGTGGAGCTGATGCGGCAGGCCCAGAAGGGCTTCAAGATCACCCGCCCGCTGGAAGGCGACCTGAAGATCGCCGACGTCACCGCCCGCGAGGAGGCCACCAACGCCGGCATCCCCACCGTGGGCGTGACCGTCCGCCTGGAGAACGGCGTCAGCTTCCACGGGGCCACCCCGCTGGGGACCTCGGCCGGCACCGATGAGGCCATCCACCTCGTGGACAGCACCATCGAAAAGTGCGGCGCCACCGACAAGTACGCCGATCTGTTCGAACCCATCGAGGACAGCCGGACCTTCAAGTTCCGCAAGGGCCTGGCCGCCGACGCCGTCCGCGCCAAGAACGACGAGGAGGTCACCCGGTTGTGGGGCAGGGCCCAGCGATACAACGGCAAGGGCTGCCTGAACGCCGTGGACAACGTCGAAGAGCACATTGCCCCGCTGCTGGTGGGCAAGCAGATCTCCCAGATCGGCTCCCTGGAGGACGTGGACCGGCAACTGCTGGCGCTGGAGGCCAAGATCGCCGCCCAGCGCGGCAAGCTCGCCGAGGGGGCCCCCGCCGAGCAGACGATCGCCATCATGCAGCGCAAGGCCAACCTGGGCATGAACGCCATCCTGTCCTGCTCGCTGGCCCTGGGCCGGCTGATCGCCGCCCGCGACGGCGTGGAGCTGTCCGACATCCTCCGCAAGATGGAGGGCAACATCGACCGCGACGCCCTGTATAGCGTGAAGTAGGAACGCGGCCACGGCGAGGGACCCACCGTCCTCTGCCAACGCGACACGCTGCCGGACATTTCGGTCGCTGCCCCCCGGTGGTTCGGCAGGCCGGTGGAGCCGCCCGGCCGGGGCTGCAGTGAGAAAGGAGCAGCGGAACGGCAGGCATGGAAGCAGGCGACTCGACAAACCCCTCTGGGTTCCACTACGCCTGGGTCGTGCTTGCTGTGGGGACCCTCGTGGTCTTTGGTTCTCTGGGACTGGCCCGGTTCGGCTACACCATGCTGCTGCCCGCCATGCAATCGGGACTGGGGCTGGACAACACCCAGGCTGGCGGTCTGGCCACGGCCAACCTCGTCGGGTACCTGGCGCTGTCGGTGGCTGGGGGCGACCTGGCGGCGCGGTACGGGCCCCGGGCCGTCATCACGGTTGGGCTGGCGCTGGCGGCCGCGGGCATGCTGCTGACGGGTCTTGCCGACAGCTTTGCCGCCGCCGCGGCCTGGCGGGCGCTGACCGGCATAGGCAGCGGCGCCAGCAACGTGCCGGTCATGGGACTGCTGGCCGCGTGGTTCGTTCGCCGCCGCCGCGGCCTGGCCGCAGGCGTGGCCGTGACCGGCTCCTCATTGGCCCTCATCGTGCTGGGTCCGCTGGTGCCCCAGGTGCTGGCCGCCCGGGGCGGGGACGGCTGGCGCATCTCCTGGTTCCTCTTTGCAGGCGCGACGGCCGGCCTGGCGGCCCTGGCTCTGGCCGTGCTCCGGAATCGGCCTTCGGCGGTGGGGCTGCGCCCTCTGGGGTCGACGGGAGACGACGAGCCGGGCTCCTCCAGTGCCGGCGGGCTGAAGTGGGGGAGCGTTTATCGGTCGGGCCTCGTCTGGCACGTCGGTCTGATCTACGTCGCCTTCGGGTTCTCGTACATCATCTACATGACCTTCTTCACCAAATACCTGATCGCAGAGGGCGGATACACGCAGGCGTCTGCGGGCAGGCTGTTCATGCTCATGGGCTGGCTGAGCCTGCTGTGCGGCCTGATCTGGGGATGGGTCTCGGACGTCATCGGCCGCAAGGGCGCCCTGATCATCGTGTATCTCATCCACGCTGTTGCCTTCGGCCTCTTTGCACTGTGGCCCGCGCCGGCCGGCTTCACAATCTCCGCGATCCTGTTCGGTCTGTCGGCATGGAGCATCCCGGCCGTCATGGCCGCGACCTGCGGAGATCTGCTGGGTGCGAGGCTGGCGCCCGCCGGGCTCGGCTTCATCACCCTCTTTTTCGGCGTCGGGCAGGCGGCCGGCCCCAGCGCCGCCGGCGCCTTGGCGGACGCGGCCGGGTCGCTTTCCCCGGCGCTGCTGCTTGCCGCCGGAGTAGCCCTGCTGGGCGCCGTCGGCGCCCTGCTGCTGCGCAGCCCCGCGCTGGCGCGGGGCGGAGCTCAAGCCTCTCGCGGCTAATCCGTCTTCGCCGACGGCACGCGGAGGGTGATGCTCACGTCGTGGGGCTCGTGCTCGCAGTGAACGACGTACTCGTGCTGGTCGCCGGTAATGGTCTGGCTGTGCCTGTGCAGCCGGCGGCCCACGTCGGGATGGACCTCATACCACGCGTGCTCGACCTCCAGCGGGGCGGGCTCGCCTGCCGGGACGCCTGCCTGCTTGCCGCAGGCAGGCAGGTAGTGGCCCATGACGCGGAAGCCGTGAGCGCCCTTCTTGGCCGAGAAGCGAATGTAGGCGTTCCTGGACCTGCCGGAAAGCCGTCCCTCGCCGAACACGCCGAAGTGCCAGCCATGGGGGTCCTCGACTATCTGGCGCTCGGCGATGGTTTGCCACGGCCCGTCGGGCGATTCGGCAATCTCGATCTTTGCCGGCGTGCCATCGTAGTCCTCGCCGGGCTTGCGGCCCTGGATGATCGAATACGCCCGCAGCCAGGCCATCTTCCCGCCCCTCGGGGCGGACAATCGGTACGTCACCTGCCACGGTTTCGCGGCATCGGCCGGGAACAGCCGGACCCAATCGCTCGGATCATGCCGGAGGTTCTCCGCGGCATGGGCGGCCGAAATGGACCGCGGGTCGTCGGTGCGGTACTCGATCATGATGGGGCGGGTGTGCAGGCCGTAGCGGTCGCCGCAGTGCAGTCTCATGCGGTTGTCGCCGGCGTTCTTGAGGGCCGGCAGCGAGTGCGGCGAAACCATGAACCACAGCCTTGTCTGGAACGAGCGCAGGGCGCCGCCGCGGCCGTGCAGCACCAGCCGCAGCCTCAGGCGGTAGTGCGCGTCGGCCAGCTCGGTGAAATCCAGGTCGCATTCCACCTGCCCGGATTGACCTTTGGAGCTCCAGAGCGTTCGCCACCTCCTGGACAGTTCCGGGGCGCCCTGGACTTTCGCGGCCGCACCCGGAGGCAGGTCAAAGACGGCCTTGAGGACTGCCCCGTCGCTTGACGGCACGCGGCGGAGCGGATCGGGGATGCCGCAGTAGACGTATGGCGATTCGAAGGCAAAGACCACGTGGCCGGCGTCGCCCGCGCAGACCAGGCCGCCGTCTTGCAGCGACAGGCCTCGCATCTCGTCGGCGCCCATTTCCACGTCGCGGTATTCGGGCGAGAGCTTTGGGGCGTAGAAGAAGAAGCCATTGCCCCACTTCCGCCACGGCCAGAAGCGCTCGGTGGGGCCCTCCGGCCCGGTCTCGGCCCGATACCGCTTGAACATCGCCGGGTAGTGGGGGAAGACCACCCAGCGCCCGTGGTGGCGGAAGAAGCGGGTCATCTCCTCGCCCGGCCGGAGGCGGAAGTCCATGGGGTGAATCCGTTCCTCCAAGACGTCCGGGTATTCGGGCTTGGACTCGTAGAGTTTCGCGAACTTCTTCGGCAGCCGGTCGGGCATGTGGTAGGGGAAGGATGGGTTGGGTTGGTCGGAGACCAGCGTCGGGTCGTGGTACAGGTCTTCGCGTGAGGCGATGACCTGCTCATCCGGCGGCCGCAGACGGTGGAACATCTGGATGTCCGCGTCGAAGTAGTGCCACCGGCCGTCGTAGAAGACCTCCGTGCCCTCGTGCCCGGTGATCTTGGCGATGCGGGCTCTGAACCCGGCGGCGCGAGCCACCATCGCCAGCACGTTGGCGTGCACGTGGCAGATAGTGAAACCGTACACGTTGAAGATCTTCAGCGGGTCGTACACGTCCCTTTCCCACAGCAGCTCCCACGGCGGGCAGTAGTGGAAGATGCCCAGGTCGTGGTCCACCATGAGCTGCCACAGGGCGGCGGCCAGCTCCTGGCCGCTCTTGCCCGCAAAGCGCGGGCTGTTGACGAGGTTCTCCAGCGTGGAAAAGTCCGGCACGTGCTCGGAAACGATCCAGGGCGTGTAACGCATGGCCTAAAGCTTCCTCCAGATGTCTGGTCGTTCGGCCGTCAAGGATGCAGGGGTCAAGGCTGAGAAACGTATCCGCCCGCGGCCCCACAGGCAAGGGTTCGGATGTTTTTCCGGCTGGCCCGGCGCGGGCCTGGCCCGAGCCGTCCCAATCGCGGGGTCATTTGACTTGACCTGGCTTGACAGAACGCGAGAACGACCCTATACTGATGTTAGGTATACGTTAGGTCACAGCCAGGTGCGCATGTTGCTGCCAGGGAATCGCAAGTATTTGCTGCGCCGCGGCATGCGCAAAGTAAGATCGGACGTTGAGCCATGAACGTCGAGCAGATAGACGAGCCGA